>JABHFC010000095.1 GCA_018676275.1 Gammaproteobacteria bacterium
ACTGACCCTGATCGTGAAGGGGAAGCTATTTCCTGGCATTTGTATGAAATATTGAAAGAACGTGGTTCCCTCGATGGCAAGGATGTAAAACGTGTTGTCTTCCACGAAGTCACGAAGTCCGCAGTGCAGGACGCTATTGCCCATCCGCGCGAATTATCTATAGATTTAATTAATGCGCAACAGGCCCGCAGGGCACTGGATTACCTGGTAGGTTTTAATCTATCGCCACTGTTGTGGAAAAAAATTCGCCGGGGACTCTCAGCAGGGCGCGTACAAAGTCCTGCACTTAGAATGATTGTTGAGCGCGAACTGGAAATTGAAAAATTTATTTCTCAGGAATACTGGACAGTTGAAGCAGATCTTTCGCATAAAAAGCAGGATTTTATTGCAAAGCTTACTTATTTTAATGAAGAGAAGCTGAAGCAATTCAGCATAGATAACCAGGCTCAGGCAGATGAAGTATTTAAGAAACTTAATTCTGCAGCTGATGGAAACTTGATAGTTAGCAAAATTGAAAAGAAACAACGAAAGCGACAACCATCTGCACCCTTTATTACCTCCACTTTGCAACAGGAAGCGATCAGGAAACTGGGGTTCACCGCGCAAAGAACAATGCGAACGGCACAGCAGCTTTATGAAGGCATAGATACTGGCGAGGGCGCTGTCGGCTTGATCACTTATATGCGAACTGATTCTGTGACGCTTGCAAAAGAGGCTCTGGATGAAATCCGAGACTATATCGGCAAGACTTATGGCAAGGAAAATCTACCGAAGGAACCGAATCAATACAAAACCAAGTCCAAGAATGCGCAGGAAGCCCATGAAGCTGTTCGCCCCACATCCGCCTTTAGAACACCAAAGGATTTGAAGCCTCATCTTAGCACTGAGCAATACAAGTTATATGGACTTATATGGAAACGTGCAATCGCATGTCAGATGATACATGCGACATTGGATACTGTTGGTGTTGATCTGAGTGCAGGTGTAGGTAATGTTTTTCGAGCTACCGGTTCTACTGTGCGAGAAAAAGGTTTTATGGCTGTGTATCAGGAAGGCCAGGATGATGTTAAACCAGAGTCCGATGAACGTATTCTTCCTGCCCTGGAAGAGGGTGACAAGGTACCATTGAAATTGATACGTCCCGAACAACATTTTACCGAACCCCCACCGCGATATACTGAAGCAAGTTTGGTTAAAACACTTGAAGAGTATGGTATTGGTCGTCCTTCTACCTATGCGAATATTATTTCAACCTTACGAAACCGGGAATACGTCGAGGTTGATAGCAAAAGATTTATTCCGTCAGAAGTAGGGCGTGTCGTGAACAAATTCCTAACTGATCATTTTACCAATTATGTTGACTACGATTTCACTGCCAAACTGGAAGACGAATTAGATGCAGTTTCTCGAGGTGAGAAAGAATGGATCCCGTTGATGGAAGCTTTCTGGAAACCTTTTGAGGCACAGGTAAAAGAAAAAGAAGAAAGCGTTAGTCGTAGTGAAGCAACTCAAACCAGGGAATTAGGCACCGATCCTAAATCCGGGTTACCAGTATCGGTACGCATGGGGCGTTATGGCCCTTTTGCTCAGATCGGCAGTAAGGAAGATGAGGATAAGCCGAAATTTGCGGGCTTACGCAAAGGACAGAGACTGGATGCAATCACTTTTGATGAAGCCATGGAGTTGTTCAAATTACCCCGTTTGCTGGGAGAGACTGAAGATGGTGAAGAGATTGCAGCCAGTATAGGTCGATTTGGCCCCTATATCCGTTATGGCAAAAAGTTTGTGTCTCTGAAGGAAGATGACCCGCATACGGTGAACCTGGAACGGGCGTTAGAAGTAATCGCTGAAAAGAAAAAAGCAGATGCTGAAAAAGAAATAAAAATATTTAAGGAAGAAGGGATTTCAGTACTTAACGGACGATATGGTCCCTATGTGACTGACGGCACTAAAAACGCACGCATACCGAAAGAGACTGATCCCCTTAGCCTGACTTTGGAAGAATGTCAGACCATGATTGCGGAAGCCCCCGCTTCTCGCCGTGGTAAAAAGGCCAGCAAAAAAGCCAGCAAAAAGACAACAACGAGTACAAGCACAAAGAAAACCACTACTAAAAAAGCAAGTAAAAAGAAAACCAGCAAAGCTAAGAAAAGTAAGACAAAAAAGAAGTCCAAAGCGAAGAAAGTAACTAAATCTGATTAGCACATGCTGGAAAGCGGGAGACAGAAAGTGTAGTCTCCGCATTTTTAACTTTCCCTAATATTAATACGTAAAATTATGAGCAATTCAGAGACATTTGTTGCAGTACTAATGGGTTCAGATTCCGATTTACCTGTAATGCAGTCGACTTTGGAAATTCTTGACAATTTTGATATCCGATTTGAAGTAAAGATTACTTCTGCCCACCGCACACCGGCAGCGACACATACTTATGTAAAAGATGCGGAACAACGTGGCGCGGCTATTTTTATTGCTGCCGCTGGACTCGCGGCACATTTGGCCGGAACTGTTGCAGGATTGACTATTAAGCCTGTTATTGGTGTCCCCATGGATGCCGGACCATTGGATGGTATGGATGCCTTGTTATCGACAGTGCAAATGCCGGGGGGCATTCCGGTCGCAAGCATGGCGATTGGAAAAGCCGGAGCAAAAAACGCAGGGCATTTGGCAGCCCAGATTCTGGCTATAACTGATGCGGGCCTGGCAGAGAAAATCAAACAAGCGCGGGCGAAAAACGCAGAGGATATTGCTGCTAAAGACAAGAAGGTACAAGAGCAATTCGCCAAGTAAGCTATTGAGTAACTGGCATATTCGGCTTGCAGCCGAGGCGATAAAGCGTGGTGGCGTAGTTGCCTACCCAACCGAAGCGGTATACGGACTTGGGTGTTCTCCATGGAATAAGCAGGCGATTGAAAGACTTTTGCTGTTGAAACGCCGTCCGGTAAGTAAAGGGCTGATTGTAGTGGCATCTAATATTGGTCAATTACACTCACTTGTAAACTTCGATAAAGTTGAATCAATTGAGCCGATCCTTGAAACCTGGCCTGGCCATGTTACCTGGGTATTACCAGCGAGTAGAGAAGCGCCCGGCTGGCTCACAGGCGAAAACCCCGATATTGCCGTGCGTGTAAGCGCCCATCCCATAATCAGGGCCCTGTGTGATATATGTGGTCCACTTGTTTCCACCAGCGCCAATCTCACAAATACGAGGTCTGCACGGTCAGTTATGGATGTGCGTAACTATTTTAGTGATTCTCTGGACTATATATTGCCCGGTGCTTTAGGTGCCGAGATTAGCCCCAGTGAAATTCGGGAGGCCAAAACCGGGTTTATATTGCGTATTGGCCAGGCTTGATTTGACCTTTCTCAAGCTGAAGATCAAGGCTCTTTTCAAGAACGGGATATGATATTCGGTCCTGTTTTACCATGATGTAGATAATTGTTCCGTCCTCGGAAATGAAAGTTCCTGCAAATGGCGCTGTAAAAGGGGATTCTGGTGCCTGAGCTCCTAAAAAAAACAATGGGTTATGGTTGACAGTCCACGTGTCATGATTGACAATGCGCGGCTAACATTTAGGAGGGATACCCAAGCGGCCAACGGGGGCAGACTGTAAATCTGCTGGTTCTACCTTCGGAGGTTCGAATCCTCCTCCCTCCACCAAATTTTGTTAAAGAGGGATTGTATTGGGTTGCCTGATAGATCTGCAGTTATTTGATCGGTAATTGTAGTATCAGTTCGTGTAGCTGTACAGGTTCATACTGACTGCCAGTTGAGTTTAGAGATAGCTTGCTCAGCAGATTGTAATTCGATGGAAGTGAAATCTATTGAAAGTGCAATGGGACTCAGTAGTTGATGTTTGGAAAGCACGCGGGTGTAGTTCAACGGTAGAACCTCAGCCTTCCAAGCTGATGGTGTGGGTTCGATTCCCATCACCCGC
>JABHFC010000096.1 GCA_018676275.1 Gammaproteobacteria bacterium
GTTTATTACTGATATGCTTTTCAATTACAGAAATGGATTTTTCTACATCTAGTTGTCTTCTGCCACCGAGGAAATTGTTGCCGTCAATGTAACCCAACAATAATAAAGCGTCGGTTAAAGTCGGTTTGCTGCCACCAAGACCATAACATGCTGGTCCCGGTGCTGAGCCCATACTCTTTGGCCCCAATCTGACAAGTCCATTCTTATTTATATTGGCAATACTTCCGCCACCTACTGCTGCCGACCGGAGCATTGCAAATGTTGTCTTTACTGGTACGCCCATTAAATCACCACCACGCTGTGTCACAGGCTTACCATCTTGAACTATACTTGCCTTCGTAGTTGTACCGCCCACATCAAAACATAGAACACTAGATAAACTATAGTGACGCGCAATATGTGCACCGCCAAAAGTACCAAAGACCGGACCTGACTCGATTGTGTCAACGGACTTGGTTTTGCCAATTTTTGCCACACCGCCAGAGGTATTTCCAATTAGTAACGGCCCGTCCCATTGATGGCCGTATTTGAGAACATCATCTGCTTTAAAAAGTGAGTTCGCTAGTTGTGTATGTGTATAAGCATTTATCAATGCATAATGAACACGTGTTTGATCATGTGCCAGTTGCGCCATTTCGCTTCCTAACAAAACAGGAATTGAACCAATGATATGATCTGGATATTGCTCTTCTATTACCGCCTTTATTTTTTTTTCATTACTGTTATCGGGAAATGAGTCTTTAAGACAAACACAGATTCTACGAACTCCTTCTTCCAGTAACTTTTTGACTGCCCCCATAATTTCAATATTTGAAGCTTCATTTGATAGACCAATAATATTTTTTTTCGGTACATACTCATCTGTTACTAATGAATTTTTCTTGCCGTAAAGATTTTTTTCATACCCTTTGGTAACCAGAATGCCGACTTTTGCACCACTTCGTTCAGCCAAAATATTAGTTGTGATTGTTGAGGACCAACGGATGATTGATACGTCTCTAAGAAATATATCGACATGGTCATAACCAAGTATTTTGGAAGCTTCTTCAAGACAATTAAAAAATGAAATAGTATAGTCATGGGGGGTTGTATCGGTCTTAAATGGAAAGAACTGTTTACCATCTGAAACCAGAGCATCTGTCATTGTTCCACCAGTATCGATGTCAACCGTATACATCACTATTTAGTCCTCCGATATGTTTGTCGATTTCTATTACTCATAACTTGCAACAAATCCACTATGCAATCGTTGGGTGTAGAGCCAATACTGATTTTCAGTGATATGTCCTCATCCCTGATTAATCCACCCATCACGGTGCTGTCGGTATTTGTATCCCCAGGATACTTTCCTTCACAAATAGAGAAAGTTGCTTGCATGCAAGTAATCTAACGATTCAAATTGACTTGCTCAACTATCTTTCGATAGTGCATATCAGTTAAAGAGTATTTAGTCTTCAGCACTAAATGATGAGTGCGATCATCATCTACACAGGTTTGTTGACCCTGTTGGAAAAATTAATTACATATTTTGGGTTTAGTCATCGGGAGATTATTGAGATGAAATATTATTATCAGGCTGATGTTGGGAAACTATTTTTAATTATTTTTATAACAAGTTTGCTGTCACCAACACTTATTAATGCAGCAATACTCGAAGAGGTAGTGGTTACCGCGCAAAAACGGGAACAAAACCTGCAAGATGTGGGTATTTCTGTTAGCGCATTCACAGGCGAGCAATTACGGTCACTGGGATATACCAACGCACAGCAGGTGACATCGCTCGCGGCAGGCGTCAGTACCGTCCAGCCTAACGGTGAAGCCAATTACTCTCTCGCGATACGTGGTGCAGCAAGTTCAGACTTTACTTCGAATAATGAATCGCCAGTCGCAATTTATGTAGACGATGTCTATATCTCGCAGATGTCTGGAACAGGTTTTATGCTTTTTGATATGGAACGAGTGGAAATCCTACGCGGACCCCAGGGTACACTATATGGTCGTAATGCAACCGGTGGCCTTGCACATTTTATCACCAGAAAGCCGACACAAGAGTTTAATGGGTATGGCCAGCTGACTGTCGGTGAATATGACCAGATTAAGTTTGAAGGTGCCGTTGGAGGTGGGTTAAGCGATACCTTGTCCGGCAGGTTTTCATTGTCTACCCATCACAATAGCGGCTATATCGAAAACCGTCTGGACCCGAGTAACGATCTCAATAACGCTAACGACTATGCAGGTCGTATACAACTGTTATTTGAACCAAATGAAGATCTTAGTTTTCTATTGAACGGTCGTTATTCACTACAAGAGATCCGTACTGGTTTTTTTGAAAACGCCTCTGCGTTCACGACCGGGCAACGTACACCCGGGACACCCATCCCTTTTCTTGGTGGATATGTAGACACCGACGGAGATGTTTACGCGGGTGACTATAACGATCCGGGCTATAACGATAACGAAACCTATGGTATTACCGGTACTCTCGACTGGAACCTGGGTAATTTGGCTATAACCTCCATCACAGATTTCTCCAGTGTAAAGCGTGATTATATAGAGGACTCCGATGCCTCACCGGTCACCACTTTCAACTTTCTTCTGACTACCGATGCTGAGCAATTCTCACAGGAAATACGCCTTAGTGGTGAAACAGATAAAGCCAAGTGGGTAACTGGTTTTTATTATCTGGATATTGACGTCAGCGATTCCAATGGCGGTGAAACTACGTTCTATGGAGATTTATTTGCCTGTTTGTTTGGAGCTGTGGACTGTGACCCGAACACTTTAACATTAAATACACCTTTTCCAGGCGCTTTCGGTGTGGGAGAGCCACCCATTTTTGCATTGGATCAGGCGACGGGTAATTTTCTTTTTGATTCTTATAACGGTGGCTTCCGTGGTCTGAAGAACCCTTACACCATTGACACCACGTCCTGGTCACTATTTGGTCAAATAGAATATACCTTGAATGATCAATGGTCGGTGATTGGTGGATTTCGCTGGATTGAAGAGGACAAGGATTATGCCTGGTCTAATAACTGGGCAGATTTTCGAGGTGGTAATGCTAATATTCTTGCTACATTGCAAGCTTTCTCTACTTCATCATCCGATAGTCTCTGGTCGGCAAAAGCGCAGGTGGATTATCGCCCCAATGATGATTTGCTATTATTTGCCAGTTGGAACCACGGTGTGAAGGCCAGTGGTTTTAATGCTCCTTTTGTCGGTGTCAGTAGTCCCCCGGCAGACATTCTCCCGTATAAGCCAGAAGAACTAGATGCCTTTGAAGTTGGTTTCAAAGCAACTTTACTCGATGGGCGAGCTCGTTTGAACGCATCAGGTTACTACTATGACTATGAAGATTACCAGGCTTTTAATCTTGTTATTTTTGACGCATTAACATCGAACCTGCCTGCTGAGATGCATGGTTTTGAAGCTGAAATTCAGGCGACTCCCGTTGATAATCTGGATCTACTTTTAGGGGTAGCATATAACGATGCCGAGATTAGTTTAGGCGGCGGTGCCACGTCACGACCGGTGCAATCACCAAAGTGGAATATCAGTGGCCTGGTGCGTTATCAATGGCCAATGATGAATGGCAACATGGCGATCCAAGGTGATTTTGATTACCGATCAGGAACAATATTTAATCTATCCGACAATCCGAACACGGGCTCCATAGGTGGCTATACGGTCGTTAATACACGATTGAGCTACACAACTGCCGATGAAAAATGGGATGTAGCGGTATTTGCAAATAATATATTTGATAGAGAGTACCGTGTGCAGCAGTTTGATATTACAGGTGATCCGCTTTTCTTCGCTGATGGGTTTCTAGGGCTTGTTGAAGAATACTATGGTCGCCCACGATGGATCGGTGGCAGTATTTCATATAATTTCTAAGACTCGTTCATGCGCATGATTGAATCTTTTGGAATCTGGTCGCGATTACTGAGTATTGTGTTCGTGAGTATACTGCTGGGGATAACGCCGATCTCCAGCAGTGCCGAACAGGTATCGGAAATTTCGGAAACCAACGCGCCATCAACCGGTGAATCCCTGTTCCGTGAAAAATGTCTTGCCTGCCACAGTTTGGGAGTTTTCATCCCAACCATTGCAGGTCTGACAAATTTGTCTCGGCACAAAATATACGAAACCATGCGTAACGGAATAATGCGGGATCCGGCTGCTGGACTAAATAACGATCAATTAGGTGCAATTGCAGACTATTTAACAAGCCTCAAATCAAATCAATCATTAACTTCCACACAACCGTCACAAGACAGGTTTTGTAAACAGCCATTATCCCTGGTAAAGAGCACCTCACACGAATGGACGGGCTGGGCACCGGATAATACAAATACGCGATTCTTAAATGATACCAAACTGAGTCCAAAGCAGGTGCGCAGTCTGCAACTAAAATGGGCATTCGTATTTCCGGATACTGCCACGACGCTGTCTAGCGAGAATCAGCCAACGGTCTCTAATGGTTGGCTCTATATTAGTAGTCGAGCCGGGATCGTTTATGCCCTTGATGCATATAATGGATGTATCCACTGGTCCTTTGAGGCCGACGCCGGCATTCGTTCTGCGATCGTCGTCGCTGACCAGAAGGTTTTATTCGGAGATTACCAGGCAAATGTTTATGCCCTCGATGCGAGTCGTGGTGAATTGATTTGGAAGAGTACGATCGATAAGCAGGCAACAGCACGGGTGAGTGGCAATATCACTGTGAATGCAAGCAAGGTTTTTATTCCTGTCTCCAGCATGCAGGAAACCTACGGAGCTCATAAAAAACTTCCCTGTTGCCGCTTCCGTGGCAGCGTCGTCGCCCTTGATCTGGCTAACGGAGAACGAATCTGGAAAACCTACATGATTGATACTGCCGCTGCCGAGATTGGTACAACGGTATTGGGGATTAAACGCTATGGTCCTTCCGGGGTTCCGGTGTGGTCAGTACCAACCGTCGATGTCGGCCGCAATTTACTCTATATCAGCACCGGTAACCAATACACTGAACCCGTAGTTGAGGAATCAGATGCTATCGTCGCACTCGATCTTGATACCGGCGATAAACGCTGGCTCAGGAACTTTGCTCCTGAGCACATGAACAAGCAGGACATATATCATTTCGGTTGCGAGGCCTGGGTGGACGAAACAAGATCAACCTGCTCACCAATCAATCCGAAAGGTCAAGGTGATCGCGAATTTGGGGCACCGGTCGTATTAACTACACTGGATGACGGATCAGAATTACTGCTTGCAGGTTCCAAGGACGGAATGATGTATGCCCTCGATCCGGATCATAATGGAAAACTCATATGGGAAAAACGGCTTGGCCGTGGCGGTGAGTTAGGAGGGATCCAGTATGGCTTTGCAACGGACGGCGAAAGAGCATTTGTCCCCATTTCCGATGTCAATGCGGATTTCAAGGCGGACGGTGCACTGATTTCGCTAGACATAAAAACCGGTAAGGTCAACTGGCGTATGCCTTCTCCAGATGATACCTGTGAAGGTAAACCAGCACCGTGCAACAATGCACTTACTGCCGCAGTCACATTAACTCCACAAATCATTTTTGCCGGATCAATAGATGGTTATCTTAGGGCCTACCAGGTGCAAGATGGTCAACTAATATGGGAATACGATACAACACAAATAGTAAAAGGCGTGAACGGGTTGGAAGGGCACGGCGGGTCAATTGGAACTGCGGGTCCGACAATTACTGATAACATGCTTTATCAGACATCAGGATATGGAGGCATTCTGGCTGGAATGCCCGGAAATGTCCTGCTTGCTTTCGAGTTTACGTCCCAATAGAAACTCAAACAGAAATTTTTATTGGCAAAATATGCCAATGCGATTTTATTCGACTAACCATTAATCAAGAAGGATTCAATAAATGAACGACAAAATCCAGACAATGCACATTAACGAGAATATCGAAAAAGGATACGGCTTTTCTGCTGCGGCCCGTGCTGGAGATACACTGTATATCGGCGGGCTGGTAAGTTGGAATGATCAGGGAGAAACCATCGGCACCAATGATGCGGAAGCCCAGGCCAATAACATCTATGCACAGATCAAGAAAATCCTTGCTGCACATGATGCTTCATTCAGCAATGTGGCCAGCGAAACCATTTACATTACTGACTGGGCTGCAGCAGAGCCTGCTTTCGAAGTCAGAAACCGCTACTACAAAGAAGACACACCAACTTATCCATCCGCAGCCGCTATCCAGGTCAACTCATTGATCAATGAAGACCTACTTATAGAAGTACAGATGATAGCGCATCTTTAATTACCGGCTACATTATCACCACCACAATTTTGAACCAGCACTTCTGCCATTATCCAATAAAACATTTATCATTTATTGGTCAGAATAAATTATCGGAATAGTAATAAAAAAAATAATTTCTCATCTGATAAAACCATTATCTCTCGCACGTTGCACGGCTTGAGCACGCCGACGTGTTCCTAACTTGTCATAGATTAGTTGCAAATACCATTTGACCGAACCTTCGGTCGTACATAACGATTCTGCTATTTCCTTATTTAACAATCCTCCCGCAACTAGTTGCAATATCTCACGTTCGCGTTCACTTAGTAATTCTACGGGCAAGTCTTCTACCACAAATGAATCCACGCTCACTGATGAGGCTGGAATATCCTGGCCACATTCATCTGCAATTATCTTAAGGAGTTGATTTGCGTAATTCAGAATTGGATCGTCAGCTAAGTGTTGTCCCTGAACAAACTGTGTTAACAGACTTATGTTATTTTTCATTTCGTCAGTAATGGTCCGCACAAACCCAGTAGACATTGCGGCGACAAGAGCCTCCCGCAATGCACGCATAGATTTTCGCGCGTCGCCACTCTGTTGCAGTATGTGTGCAAGCAGGACATTAAACTGCATTGCAGTCCTTAACGCATTTCTGTTTTTTGCAAAACGTATCCATTTACGACTCACTGCTGCAGCGTCGTTAAGATGACCTTCGACGATGGCTAGTCGACACCATGTCAGGGCCTTTATAGCGTCACTACTGATTACACGAGTGCCCGGATACAGGCTATCTGGATTAGTTTGTTTGAACATTTCACGAAAGAGATGCCTGGCCATTTTATAATCACGCGTCAATATCATTTGACGGGCATTTTCCGCTTCTGCATGTATTTCAAAACGCCTGAAATCTCGTTTAACAGCCAGAGTTTTTGCTTCTTTCAATAGTTTTTTTGCTTCCGTATCAGCACCTCTTGCAACCAGAAGACGTGCACGGTAGATGTACCCCGCAATTAGTTGATCAACAAATCCAATCTGATCAGCGATTGGGAGATATAGATTTAACAGATCGTCTGCTTTTTCCAGTTGATTACGTTCATAAAATATTTCTGCTAACAGAATTCCAGGCATAGCTGCTAATGGAGACAGTTCACCACTGATTTCAGATGCAATTGCTCGGGCAAGAGTAAGTGATGCTTCGGCCTGATCGAGGTTACCCCGTTCAAGTTCTGTTGGTCCCAGAATCGAGTAATGCCATATCAGGACAAAACGACTATTCGCTTCTTCATAAAGTTGTAGAGACTGTGCATCGAATGTATTAACACTGTTGAAATTAAACATCTCTCGCTGAGCGTAGATAAGACAGGTATACAGATTTCCCCGTAGATAGGGATCCGTAACAGGAAAGTCTTGCAACATTTCCTGGCACAAGCGTTCTGCATGAGGCATATCGTCCCTGAATAAGGCAAACATCATTTCTCTGTGCTTTAGTAATGAACGAAGAAAACCAAGTTCAATTTCTGAGCCACCGCCAGTTTCCTGTTCTTGGAGAATCGCGTGTACATCGTCAAGCATCCTGCGGGCAAGAGCAAATCGCCATTCGAGAATTACCGACCATGCTTGATCAAGAAGAATCCGGGGGTAGCTATGTAAATGAGTTTCAGGAATCTGTTTAAACCATTCAGCCAGGGTGCTCAAGCGACCGCTGTAGAAGAGATCATCGCAAGCCTGGTTGAGAAACCTGGCCGCTCTTTCCATATCCTTTCCCGCCAAGGCATGCTGAATAGCTTCGTCGATGAAATTTTGACTCGCAAACCATTCGCTTGCGCGCACATGAAGCTCATTGGCAAGATTCGGTATCTCAGTATTGAGATATTTTCTTAGAAAATCAGAAAACAGATTATGATAACGATACCATTCTCTATCGTCATCAAGTGAGAATAAAAATAAACTTCTCGATTCCAAGTTATCCAGCATATGACGACTATTATTTCTACCCGTTATCGCATTGCAAAGAGATGGACATAGTCTATCCAGAATTGATGTTTGCAATAGAAATTCTCTGGTCTCATCATCCTGTCGTCGAAATACATCTTCAGTCAAAAATTCAGCCACATCCCTGTAGCTACCGGAAAAGGCTGCAATAAACTTCGCAATATCTTCACGGTTTAAAAGAGAGATTGAGGCAAGTTGTAATCCCGCAGCCCATCCTTCTGTGTGTTTTTCCAAAGTATGGATCTGATCGGTAGAAAGTTCTGTATGGCCTGCCAAAAAGAGAAAATTGCCCGTTTCCAGACCACGAAAAC
>JABHFC010000097.1 GCA_018676275.1 Gammaproteobacteria bacterium
GTTGGGCCACAGATCTCAGCAACGGACATCATTGAATTGAAGCGCCGCGGCGTCTCCAAAATCATTGTTGCGCGACCGGATGGTGAAACGGACGATCAGCCAGCGATATCAGAAAGTGGCCAACCTCTGCTTCTGTTTTTTTTACTCATCCACAGGATGATGAAAATCCCGGTCCACGGGCTGGCGAAATTTTCCGGCAACCTGATCTTGCAACAACCTTACGTAAACTTGTTCAGTCAGAAGCCAGTGCCCTCGCTGCTGGAAAAAATCGTAAGGAAGCAATTTATGCTGCTTATGACCGTTTTTATCGGGGAGACATTGCTGCAGAACTCGTTCGCAGTGTCCAGCAGATGGGCGGATTAATTACTCTACAAGATCTGGATAGATGGCAGGTTCATATCGAAGAACCGGTGTTAACAAATTATAAGGGTATCGATGTTTATAAGCTGACATCCTGGACCCAGGGCCCGGTGTTACTGCAGACACTGAACATTCTTGAGAATGTAGATTTGAAAAGTATGGGTTATAACAGCTCACGCTACATTCACACCCTTTATCAAGCCATGAATCTGGCATTTGCTGATCGTGATTTTTATTATGGCGATCCCTACTTCCCACCTGCAGAACCAATGAAAGGTTTACTGTCGAAAAAATATGCTAAGCACAGACTCAAAGATATTAACTGGGATAAAAATGATCCTCTGCCTGGTCCAGGTGACCCCTATCAGTTCCAGAAAGGCAAGAATCCATACCCAAAATATCTTAAAGAGTGGAACAAGAAGAAGAAAAATGTCGGTGAAGGCCATACAGTAATGCTTGATGAGACTACAATTGAAAAAGCCTTTCTCGCAGGAACAACTTCAATTCAAACGGCTGACGCTGAAGGATGGGTGGTATCTGTCACCCCCAGTGGTGGCTGGGTACCAGCTGTCGTTGCCGGAAAGACTGGGATTGGTTTATCACAACGTATGCAAAGTTTTGTTCTTGATCCTGCTGAAAACCCCTACAACGTTGTTGAACCAGGTAAGCGACCACGAGTAACGCTTACACCGAGTATTGCTATGAAAGAAGACAAGCCATTTCTTGCTTTCTCTGTGCAGGGCGGTGACACTCAGGATCAAAACTTGCTGCAATTTCTACTTAACATGGTTGAGTGGGAAATGAACCCTCAGGAAGCAGCAGAGGCAGCCAACATAACCAGTTTCCAGATGCGCGGATCTTTTCAAAATCATCCTTCGGAACCAGGTAAGTTATGGTTACGCGACGATGTTCCCAAATGGGTACGTTCTGATCTTACAAACATGGGTTATAAACTTGAGTTCAAGGAACGAACATCTGGTCCCATAACTGCAATATGGTTTGACCGGGAGCACGATAGCATGTGGGGTGCGGCCAGCAATTTCGGTGATGATTATGGTATTGCCTGGTAAGACAGTTAATACCGACTCAATTCATATCGATTTTCACAAATAACAAAATTTATTTTACTTAAGCTCAGGAGACATAAGCATGCGTAAGTATCTGCACATCAATTTAAAACACAAAAAAATTGACGAAAAGGAATTGCAGGGTGAAGAAATTGTTCGTGCAGGGCGTTATTTAATTGCAAAAACATTATGTGAACATGAGGTCGCAACTGCAGACCCCCTGTCAGCTGATAACCCCTTAATAATTTCAGCCGGTCCTTTCGCAGGAACTAATTTTTCAAATGCCAACCGTACCAGTATAGGCTGTAAAAGTCCCCTGACTGGTGGGATAAAGGAGTCAAATGCCGGTGGTACTTTTGCAGTGGCATTGGGTCAATTACATATAGCCGGACTAAATTTGTATGATGTATCTGATGACTGGACTGTTATCCATATAAGTAAAGATGGGAATATAAACTTCGAATCTGCCGAAGCATATCTCGGTAAAGGAAACTTTGAAGCGGCTGCCCTCCTGCATGAAAAATACGGAAAAAAAGTAAGTATCGCTCTTTGTGGACCGGTTGGTGAGTATCAGGGATTGCTTGCCGGTATTGCTATTAGTGATACAGATTTACGCCCGGCACGGCTGGCTGCTCGTGGAGGAGTTGGTGCGGTAATGGGTAGTAAAAAAGTAAAGGCTATTGTTGTCGATTTACACAAGATGCCAACATTACATGAACGGAAAAAAGTTATCGGTGCAATCCGCCAATACGCTGAAAAACTGGGTGAAGATAATGTCATTGACAGTTATAACAAACTCGGCACGGCAATGATGGCTGACTACATGAATCACATTGGCGGATTACCTGTGAATAATTTTAGTGCGGGCCGACTTGTCGATACCGATGAAGAAAGAATGAAAATGGGTGGGGATTTTATTCGAGAACAAAACCTGGTCCGCGGAGGTGATACCTCACATGCATGTATGCCCGGCTGCTTAATCAAATGCAGTAACGTCTATGCAGATGCGGAAGGTAAGGAAATCGTCTCGCCGGTAGAGTATGAAACTATAGGCCTGATGGGCACCAACTGTGGTTTGTCAGATCCGGATGAACTGGCGCAGGTTAATTACATTGCCAATGACCTTGGTATTGACACCATAGAGACTGGTGCCACCATCGGTGTGTTAATGGAAGCAGGTGTTGGTAAATTCGGCGATGTTAATTTTATTGTTAAAGTCCTTCAGGCTATAGCTGACGGAACTGATGAGGGCAAACTCTGGTCGCAAGGTACAGCGCGAGTAGGTGCTCATTATGATATTGATCGTGTTCCGGTTATAAAAAAGCAGGCGATTAGTGCTTATGACCCACGCGTGGTTGAAGTTACCGGAGTTACCATGATGGTGACTGCACAAGGAGCCGATCACACTGCCGGCAATGTACCACGTTTCGATTGCAGCGATAAAAGTATTGCCGAAATAGTAGCCGCAAGCCTGGACGCCCAGATTGCGACTGCGGCCACCGATTCACTTGGGTTTTGTATTTTTGGTCGAACCGTAACATTGGCAGAGTTAACTATGATAACCAATGCCATAAATGATGCTCATGGAACCAGGCTGGAACCGGGTTTTTTCGATGAACTCGGACGTATGACCCTGAAGCTGGAAGCCGATTTTAATATGGCCGCAGGCTTTACAACTGACGATGATGAGCTACCCGAGTTCTTCTATAAGGAAGCCTTACAGCCAACCGGCAAACAGGCGCGATTTCATAGTACCGAGATTAACGAAAGTTTGAACAAACAAATTAATTGCTAACTATTAACAATCAGTTAGCTGTCTGTGGCTAATAGATAAATAACACTGGTATGCTGTAAATATCCTGCCTATGAGCCTGACACAATTAAAGCTTGTTGATTTAACTTGTCCAACAGCTGGTCAAGCTGCTGCTGTTCCTTTTTCGAAAATCCCTCTAGTAATTTCGCTTCATAACTTCGTGCCATTGGTACAATCTGAGTGTATATAGAATATCCTGATTTGGATAAACGCAGAATAGAACGACGCCTGTCCTGCTCAGAAAACTTTCGAATAATATGCTTCTTTTCAATCATCCTGGTAACTGCACGACTGACTGTTACCTTGTCCATTTCTGTTTTTGTGCAAACTTCTTCAGCTGACAAATCCTTTTCCTGTCCCAGTACTGCCATAACCCGCCACTCGGCAGTACTCATGCCAAATTTGTCAGCGTACATACAACCGAGATTGTAACTAACCTTATTAGTCACAATAGATAAGCGATAGGGCAGAAATTTCTTTAAATCAAGGGGTTTTGGAACGGCTTTCGACATCAGGGAAAATCCGTCAAACCTTAAAATTTTTTTTCAGATCCTGCCAGCAATTAATATAATCCTTTTGTCGTTGTACCGCTTCCAGTGCAAATTTTGTTGGCTGAATGACATAACGTGATTCAAACATAAATGCCAACGTGTCTTCGTAACGTGTTGGCTTAAGATCGGCATTCGAGGCTCCTTCAAAGGCTCCCAGATCCGGACCGTGTGAAGTCATACTATTGTGCAGACTGGCTCCACCCGGTACAAAGCCTTCAGGTTTCGCATCATACATACCATAAATTAAACCCATGAATTCACTCATAAGATTTCGGTGGTACCAGGGTGGACGAAAAGTACTCTCTGCCACCATCCAGCGTGATGGAAAGATAACAAAATCCACGTTTGCCACACCCGGTGTATCCAGTTGTGAGGATAATACTGTGAAGATAGAAGGATCAGGATGATCATAGGTGACCGTGTTCATCGTATTGAATCTGGCAAGATCATATTTGTATGGCGCGGCAGTGCCTACCCATGCAACCACATCCAGTGGTGAATGTCCGATATCACAGCTATGTAAATTTCCCATAAATTTTGTAACCAGTTCAAAGTCACCTTCCCTGTCTTCATAAGCCGCTACCGGTGCCAGAAAATCACGATCATTGGCATAACCATCTGAACCTACCGGTCCACGTTCAGGTAATTGCAATTGTCCGCCATAATTCTCACAAACATATCCACGACTGGGTCCATCCGGTAAAACCACACGAAATTTCATCCCTCTTGGAATAACACAAATTTCTCCCGGCCGAACTTCGAGAACACCACATTCGGTATGCGCCCTGAATGCTCCCTGTTGTGGCACAATTAGTAACTCACCATCACTGTTATAGAAAAACCTGTCCTGCATAGATTGATTGGCCAGATACATATGAATCCCTATACCTGTAACACCAACACTACCATTGGCAGCAATAGTCACCAGTCCATCAATAAAATCCTGTGGTTTGTCCGGAATCGGCAAGGGATCCCAACGCAATTGATTCGGGGGTGTTTCGATTTCAGTAATGGGTCCACTTCGAATCAGTCCATTATCAATCCTGTGAAAGTCACCCTGTATGACTGAAGGACGAATACGGTAAAACCAGTTACGAAAATTACTCGCACGAGGTGCGGTAAATGCAGTCGCAGTAAATTTTTCAGCATAGAGGCCAAAAGCAACTTTTTGTGGAGAAAACTGACCCTCCGGCAGAGCTCCGGCGAGCGCCTCTGAGCAATGCTCATTGCCAAAACCGGACATATATTGCAACAGTTTAGCACTGTCAGACTCTGCGATTTCATTAGGTTTCAAAACTGTAGCCATTGTCTTATCCTCTACTTGACGAAGCGATTAAAACCAGTATAGTTACAAATGTAACTATTTTCAAATGGTATTATTTGAAATCATAATGGTGATATAAAAGAAGAGGAGAGGATCGTGAAACTAGCCAGTTTAAAAGAAGGCGGCCGCGACGGTACGCTTGTTGTCGTTAATCGTGACATGACACAAGCTGTTAAAGTGCCCGACATAGCAAGAACAATGCAGATCGCTCTGGATGACTGGGCCGATATCTCCCCTAAACTCGAGCATGTATTCAATCAACTACAGAATAATGAAATTGATGATGCCTTCGATTTCGATACTGAAGCGCTGGCCGCACCCCTACCCCGTAGTTATCACTGGGCAGATGGCAGCGCCTATGTCACTCATGTTGAATTAGTAAGAAAAGCGCGCGGCGCTGAATTGCCGGAATCTTTCTGGACAGACCCACTAATGTACATGGGTGCGTCCGATGCCTTTATTGGCCCCCGTGATGACGTCCTGGTGGAAGATGAAGCCTGGGGTATTGATTTTGAATCAGAGGTGGTTGTTTATACCGATGATGTACCTGCCGGCATTTCTGTTGAAGGTGCAAAAAAGCATATAAAACTCGTCGCGCTTGTGAACGATGTTTCCTTGAGAAACCTGATCCCGGCAGAGCTGGCCAAACAATTCGGTTTCTACCAGTCCAAGCCCTGGACATCATTTACACCGGTGGCAGTCACACCGGATGAACTAGGTGAAGCCTGGGATGGTGCCAAATTACACTTACCACTGCACAGCACATTGAATGGTAAAAAAATAGGCACGCCCAATGCCGGTGTTGATATGATATTCGACTTCCCTCAATTAATTAATCACGCTGCAAAATCCAGAGACCTGGTTGCTGGAACGGTGATTGGCTCCGGAACTATCGCCAATGTGGGTAGTAAAGACGGTTCATCCTGCCTGGCAGAAATTCGTTGCCTGGAAACCATTGCTGATGGTAAACCATCAACTCCATTTATGAGTTTTGGTGATCGCATTGAAATAGAAATGTTCGATGACAATGGTAATTCCCTGTTTGGCAAAATAGATCAAATTACCAAACAATATCATCCACCTGAATAATATTCTCGCTCACTAATGATGAAACTGTATAGTTACTGGCGCTCATCAGCGGCCTATCGAGTACGAATCGCATTGAACCTGAAAGGGCTTGAGCATGAAATTGTTCCGGTAAACATGCTGAAAGATGGTGGCGAACAACTTGGCGATGCATACAAACAAATAAACCCACAGGGTCTGGTACCAACTCTTGTCGATGGCGATATTACATTAACCCAGTCGCTGGCGATTCTTGAATACCTGGAAGAACAATATTCCCGGGTGAATTTACTTCCCGGAAATATTGGAGATCGGGCTCGTGTACGACAATTCGCACAGCTGACTGCCTGTGATATTCACCCTCTAAATAACCTGCGCGTTTTGAAATATTTAAAACAGGGACTGAATATTGCTGATGACGCCAAAGACGCCTGGTATCGCCATTGGATAATGCTCGGTTTTGAAGCATTCGAAAATTCCTTAGTGAAGGCAAAATCGACAGGTCCCTATTGCCTGGGTGCAGAAGTGACATTGGCTGATCTTTGCCTGATACCACAAATGTATAACGCTCACCGCTTCGACGTGCCTCTGGAAGCTTATCCCACCCTTTGCGCAATTGAGCAGGCTTGCCTCGAACTTGATGCCTTTAAGCAGGCATCGCCGGAAAAGCAAATAGACGCGACCTGATATACCAACATGCTAAACATCGAAGATGGTTTTCTAATCATAGATGACCTGCAATTTGAATATCGTCGTATTGGCAATAATAAAACCGACTCACCTACCCTGGTTTTTTTACACGAGGGCCTCGGGTCGGTTTCGATGTGGAAGGATTTTCCTGAACAGTTAGCAGAAGCTACAGGATTAGATGCTTTTATTTACAGTCGGCAATCCTACGGAAAATCCAGTCCACTACCTGTGTCGAGGAAATCAGACTATATGCATGATGAAGCCCTCGATATTCTACCGAAGGTGCTGGACCGGGCTAATATTAAAAATGCCATTCTTGTTGGTCACAGCGATGGTGCTTCCATTGCGTTGCTTTTTGCAGGATCAAATAGTCTACCGGTGCCATGCGCATTGGTTTTGATGGCACCGCATGTCTTTAATGAAGGTTTGAGCATAAAAAGTATTGCCCTTGCCAAACAGGCATTCGAGAAAAGTGATTTGCGCGAACGTCTCGGCGTCTATCACAATGATGTTGATAATGCTTTCTGGCGTTGGAATGATATCTGGCTACACAGTGACTTTAAGGACTGGAATATAGAAAACTGTCTGCCAGATATCACCGTCCCCACGCTTGTTATACAGGGCGAAGATGATGAATATGGTACAGATGCCCAGATACATGCAATACAGGGAAAGTGCGGAGGAACTGTAGAAACATTAATACTAAGTAACTGCAAACATGCTCCATTTAAAGATCAAAACGAGGCTACGACTAGCGGAATAAGTTTCTTTATCGAGCAACATATTTCCGTCGGATAATTGAAGTTGACGCAATTTCATAAGTCACAGGCTGAGTATCAACATGTTTCTTAATCGGAATTAACGTAAGCTTTTCATCAAAGCAGATAAATAGACTTACTTCTTACTAATAAATCATGTTGTTGGTAAGCTAGCGTAAATCATCAGTAAAACTGTAATCAACAAGAGAAAAACTATGTCTGGATTCGACAAAGTAGTAAACAATTTTGCAGAGGCCATGGCTGGACTGGAAGATGGAATGACCATTATCGCCGGCGGTTTTGGTCTTTGTGGTATTCCTGAAGGTAGCATTGCGCAGATTGAAAAAATGGGAGTTCGCGATTTAACCATTGTCTCAAATAACTGTGGTGTCGATGATTTTGGCCTTGGAATCCTATTAAAGGACAGGCAAATCAAGAAAATGATTTCGTCTTATGTCGGTGAAAATGCTGAATTTGAAAGGCAGTATCTCAGTGGTGAGCTGGAAGTAGAACTAACACCACAAGGTACGCTGGCAGAGAAAATGAGAGCGGGTGGCGCTGGCATTCCTGCCTTCTTTACTGCAACTGGCTACGGCACGCCCGTAGGAGAAGGTAAAGATGAGCGTGTATTTAGTGGACGAAAATATATTCTGGAGGAAGCCATAGTTGGTGATTTTGCTATTGTAAGAGGCTGGAAGGCAGACCGTTATGGCAACGTGATTTATCGTCATACTGCCCAGAATTTCAATCCGATGGCAGCCACTGCGGGAAAAATTACAGTGGTTGAAGTTGAAGAGATTGTCGAACCTGGCGAACTGGAACCGAGCCAAATCCATACACCGGGAATTTATGTCAATCGTCTTATTCAGACCACTTTTGAAAAACGAATTGAACAGCGCACACTGCGCAGCGCTTAATGGAGATATAGAATAATGGCACTCTCACGCGAACAAATGGCAATGCGTGTTGCACGCGAACTTCATGATGGCTACTACGTCAATTTGGGTATTGGTATTCCAACCCTGGTTGCCAACTATGTCCCCGAAGGTATGCAAGTCATGATGCAATCTGAAAATGGTTTGCTCGGTATGGGCCCTTTCCCTACTGAAGAAGAACTGGACGCTGACATGATTAACGCTGGCAAACAAACAGTCACTGCCGCAACAGGTGCCTCAATATTTTCATCTGCAGATTCTTTCGCCATGATCCGCGGTGGACATGTAGACCTGACCGTACTGGGCGCATTTGAAGTTGATATTCATGGCAACATCGCCTCCTGGATGATCCCGGGTAAACTTATCAAGGGAATGGGTGGCGCAATGGATCTGGTTGCAGGTGCGGACAATATTATTGTCACTATGACCCACGCCAGCAAACACGGCGAATCAAAATTACTTCCGGTATGTACACTGCCACTGACAGGAGCTGGCTGTATTCACAAGGTTGTTACTGATCTCGCCTATATTGAAATTAACGACAACAAGTTTCATCTTATAGAGCGAGCACCGGGTGTGTCTGTTGAAGAAATCGTCGATAAAACTGCAGGTGAAATGCATGTACCAGACTCTGTACCAGAAATGACTTTTTAATTTGCTCCAACCCTGTTTTTTTACAACTCGAAGAGTCTGCCGTCTTTTCGCTAATCCTGTACAATTAGCAGGCTTTTCATAAATGCCTCGCTTACCCTGTAATACATAGACGACTTTTGCTGAGCTCTACTCTCTTATGATCAACATAATAATGCACTCAGCTAATCTGTATCTGGTAACTGTGCTTATCTGGGGTTCAAGCTGGTATGCAATAAAATTCCAACTTGGCGTTGTTGAAGCTGAAATTTCACTGGTCTATCGTTTTCTACTTGCTTCTGTGATTTTGCTGTTGTTCTGTCTCGTTAGCAAAAGGAGTTTGCGTTTTTCTCCTTCGCAACATCTGTTCATTTTTCTACAAGGTTTATTTTTATTTTCCACTAACTACCTTATCTTCTACTGGGCAACCGGCTTGTTAACTTCAGGTATCGTTGCATTACTATTTTCCACTGTAATCCTGATGAACATAGTCAATGGTGTAATATTCATGCGTCAAACTGTGAAACCTCAGGTTGTAATTGGGGCAATGTTTGGAATCACAGGAATTGCTGCAATCTTCTGGTCAGAAGTAGCAGGAATGGAAAACGACGTAGCAAGCTGGAAGGGTTTATTGTTATGTCTGCTTGCAACTTTTTCCGCATCACTTGGCAATATACTCTCTGCACGCAATCAAAAAAATAATTTACCCGTCGTACAAACCAATGCCTGGGGAATGGCATATGGCGCCCTGATTATGGCCGCCTATGCTTTTTATCAGGGATCGTCTTTTAGCTACGATTTATCAATTTCCTACTCTGTTTCACTACTTTACCTGAGCCTGTTCGGGTCAGTATTCGCGTTTGGAAGTTATCTAACCTTGATCGGTCGTATTGGTGCGGACAAAACATCATATACAGCGGTTCTTTTTCCGGTGATCGCTCTTTCAATATCAACTGTGTTTGAAGGTTATCACTGGACCCTGGCTGCCATGTTTGGATTTAGCCTGGTATTAATCGGTAACTACCTGGTTTTGAAAAAGCCTGCCAAAGTCAGCGATAGTTGATTGATTCGAATTTATCAGCCGGGTCAAAAAATCTTTCTTAAAAAGTCGAGAATAAGCGGGTTAACCAGATCCGGATGCGTCACAGGTGCCATGTGACCACCTTCGGTAATTTCCTGAAACTCCCAGTGCGGACAGATCTGCTGAAATATTTCACATATCCCCATTGTTGATGCTTTTGTTTCTTTTGCATGAACAACAAGCGTCGATGCACTTATACTTTTCCAGACTTCCTCACCAACATCAGCCTGCATTACTGCATCCCATTCATATCGGTTATTCGGCAAGGCGGAAATAAAGCTTGCCTGACGTTCTGCTGATAACGACGCCCAGGCTCCCTCACCCACCCAGTAATTAACAAATCTTTCACCAACCTTATCCCAGTCATTATTATCGCGACCATGATGTAAAACATAATCCTTTAGCGCAACAATCTCTTCATAAGCATGTTGCCACTCATCTTTATCAAGTAATGGAAAAGGATTTGCTTCCAGTAAAACAAGTCCCGACACTTTTTCTCCCAATGTCATCGCAGAATAGGCAGCAACCGCACCACCTAAAGAATGGCCAACCAGGCAAACTTGTTCATCAACAAGGCCGCTTACAGCTTCAATCAAGCTGACTTGATCATCAATAGTTTGAGCTACGTCCCCAGACCAGGAAGTAGTATCACCGTAACCAAATAGATTGACTGCCAGGAATCGATATTGATCCTGGTTATCTTCAATAATTCGTCGCCATTGTTTGTTATTACTTGCAGAGGCATGAATAAGAACAACAGCTGGTCCGGAACCAGCATCAACATAATCTATGTCGAATCGGTCTGACTTGAGAATGGGCATTTAAACTGACGGTTTTATATTCTGGTTCATGTGAAACAGATTGTCCGGATCATACTTGTCTTTCAATGCAACCAGGCGTTCGTAGTTATCGCCGTAGGCTTTTTTAACAAGATCATCTTCTTCGTCGAAGCCGGGATGGTTCAAATATATTTTGCCGGATGAAAAGCGCTGCATATCCGACCAGAAATTTCGAGTCCAGGCAATTTGATCATCAGATTCTTTCGGGTCAAGCCAGGTGGAATTCAATTCAAGCCAAAAGGGTGCAGAACGATCACCAAAGGCAGTTGCATCCGCAGCAACACGAGAATACTGACCACGCATCGCCTGTATAACAATTAGCGTTCTATCGGCCCTGTTCTTTGCGCCATCCAGTATCGACTGAATCACTTCATCATCCAGATTATAGAGTTCCAGAGATTTCCAGTAATACAGCTTCTCTCCCTGTGGTGTGAAAAAGGGATCAAATTGCTGTTGCACATCAACAAAAGGAACCGGACCACTCAAATCGAGTAGTGGCTCACCTAACTCTCTTAAAGGTTGCACCAGTTTTTCGCCTTCCTCAACGGAGCATGCACAGACGGCGAAAATAGTTACAACTGATTTATTGTGAAGTTCGTCTGGAAAAGCAGGAATTGCCGGAATACGCCAGAGGGTTGCAAGAGTGGTTACTTCGTCCGGTAAACTCGGCAAAACTTCCCGCCAGTTTGCAAGAATATTCTCTGCATCGTCCTCTGGATACATAACCATGCAACGCATTACCACTGGACCAAGATCCTGCAGGTGAAATTCAAATGAAGTCGCCACACCAAAATTACCTCCTCCTCCTTTCAGACCCCAGAATAAATCTGAATTTTCGCTATCGCTGGCTTTAATGTACTTTCCTTCGGCGGTAACAAGGTCGACTGATATCAAATTATCTACCGTCAATCCAAATTTACCGGATACCCAGCCGGTACCACCGCCAAGAGTCAGACCAGCGACGCCAGTATCTGAAACAACACCAGCCGGGGCGACGAGAGCAAATAACTGCGTCTCTCTATCCAGATCACCCAGTTGCGCCCCTCCCTGTACCCAGGCAGTTCTCGCTACAGGATCAACTTTTGCTGCTTTCATCAGGGAAAGATCGATCATCACACCGCCATCACAAACTGCATTCCCGGAGACATTATGACCACCGCCGCGAATCGCAATATCGAGTTGATTATCACGACCAAAATTTACTGCATCAATTACGTCAGCGACTCCTTTGCAACGCACAATCACTCTCGGTTTTCTGTCTATCATGCCGTTCCAGATCACACGCGCTTCATCATAGCCCGCCTCACCTTCCTGCAGCACCGGCCCACGTACCTTTTCCCTCAACAAATCAATTTGTTGTATATCCATCATTTACTTAACCCGAACAATGATAGCTTCTATATTCCTGTTAACGATGACAGCGTCGTAAAACTCTTTACCGGATAATTCGCCCAGATGAGTCAATTTAGCTCCAACCGAAACAACTTTACCTGTCATTTCGCCACCAGATTTCGTTTTTATACTGACTCGTTTACCCATGTGAGCGGATAGAACATTTTCAATAGTGTCGGCAGAGTTTACCGAAATTGGTTCTGCCCAGGAATTAATTGTAAAAATGCTTAAGCTGCATAATATGAATGTAAAAAGAGTTGTTTTTAACATTAGTCTTCTCCTGTAGGTATTCAATCATTAATCCGAAAAAGGAATGATCAATGCGGAAATGTTACGGTAGTAAGGTAGTCATAGAGATGCCTACTTTCCTATAGATTATGACATTATCTCTTTAGTCCCAATATGTAAACAATCCTTCCACATTTCATGGTGATGATATGAATTTATATCGATCTATTGAGTCAGCCAATAACAACTGAACTGAATTTGTTCTGGATCAATCAGGCATATTCCGATTCCATTAAAATCGTCGTATGACTCGTTTAATTATTTTCGATAGTTCGCCATTGATACGCTTACATTGAACTGTTTATTTACTTCATATTAATAAAGAAAGGTTATAGATCATGCTAAACAAATCTTATCTCTGGGTGCTTTGCCTGATTATTCTTTGTCCGAATACTCATATCCGGGCTGAAGAGACATACCCCATTCTCCACGCGATTAGCAGTAAAGAACTAAGGGATATTATGCGTCGAATGAATCAGTTGGTGTATGAAAGAGAGATGACTGCCCTACAGACGCAGACAATACATACAAAGAGACATAAGGAATTGGTTGATACGGCTTCAGACCTGGTGAACTCTACAGATGATTTAACGAAGGCCTTATCCGGTCTTAATATGGAAAAACAGGATCAAATCACCTTCAAGGCCATGGCCAAACAGTTACTGGAGGAAGCTAAAAACATAAAGCGAGTTGCTGAGGAAAACGATCACAATGCTATCAATTCTGTCTATCAGGATCTGGATAATACCTGCAAGGCCTGCCATCGTTTATTCAGGTTTTAAAGGAGGACTTATGAATAATTATAAAATACTGTTTCGTAACGCCGACTCAAATACCATATCTCGTAAACCTCCTGTCTTAATCATGATAGTGTTTTTCACGATGATGTTTTCACCCATCATTGCTTTTCCCAAGACCAGTGTTGATGATATGCAGGTTGAAATCACAAATTTAAGACAACGGGTAGAACTACTTGAAAGTCAATTGAATAAGGTTCTAAAACTTGTCAATTCTGATACGAATTCACCGGTCAAGGAAACGAAGACAACACAAAAAGTAATAGTGAATGTAAAAGAACAGACTAATCCTCCATTAATTCAATTTGGCGGCCGCGTTAAGGTAGATGCGATTTATAATAGCCGGGCTGTGGGACAGACTAGTAACGCTAATCAAAATGATCTGGTTTTTTCAGCTGGGAATATCCCCATCGATGGAAGCGGAGAAAAATATCAATTTAACTTTAACGCCAGAGATACCCGGCTTTGGCTGACAGCAAACGTACCAACCGAACTTGGAGTACTCGGTGGTCATGTTGAAATGGACTTTTTTTCTTCTGACAAATCCGGTAACGAAGTTGTCTCCAATTCTTATATACCCCGTCTGCGTCATGCCTACGTTAATTATGGCAATTTTACTGCTGGACAAACATGGACTACTTTTATGAATGTTTCAGCGATCCCGGATATGAATGATTCAGGTGGCCCACCCGGCATACTCTTCGTCCGACAACCATTATTACGTTATCAAAAACAACAGGAATGGGGAAAGATATCTTTCGCACTGGAGCAACCTGAATCCACATTAACCACCAGTACTGGTGCACGAATTGCTACTGACGACGAACGTATCCCGGACTTTGTTACCAGGATAGATTTCGACGGAAGCTGGGGCAACTTGTCTGTCGCTGGCTTGCTTCGGCAAATTCGAAGTGATACGAATGGCGATAGTGACAACAGTTGGGGAGCGGCGCTTAATGCATCTGGACGAATCTACACTTTTGGTTCCGATAATATTCGTTTTGCTCTGTCCTATGGCAATGCTCTTGGTCGCTACATGTCTGTTAACAGTTTTGCTGATGGCGCCATTGATAGCAATGGGAAAATCCGGCTTAATGAAATGTTCGGAGGTCATATCGCCTATCAACACTGGTGGTCTGAGAAACTCCGTTCCAACTTGTCATTAGGGTATTCCAGAGCTGATAACAACTTTCTATCTATTCCAACATTACCAGCTGAGCTTAATAAATCTCTATTTTCTTCTCATCTGAATCTTTTATGGAGTCCGACAACATCTGCGACATTGGGAATCGAATGGATACACGGAAAGAGAAATCTTGAAGATGGTCGTGATGGTGAACTTGATCGAATTCAATTTACATCTATGTTCCGGTTTTGAATATATTATGCTATTTCAAAAAGGAAAATTATCCAGATCAATATTTCCTCCGGAAAGAATAATACCGACTCTCTTACCCGACACATTAAGTCGTTTTCCTAACAACGTCGCCAACGGCACCGCAGCCGAAGGTTCCACTACAATCTTCATGCGCTCCATAATCAGACGTGTCGTGCTAATAATCACCTCGTCATCAATAGTGACGATATCATCAACATAACGTTTTATAATTTCAAAGGTAAGGTCACCAAGAGACGTAAGTAGCCCATCAGCAATTGTATCTGGTTTTTCTGAAGGAATTATTTTCCCTGCGCGAAATGAATGCCAGGCATCATCGGCCCCTTCCGGTTCTGCCCCAATTACTGATGTGGAAGGTGAAATGTAAAGGGCACTTAAAGCTGTGCCACTCAACAGACCACCCCCACCCACAGGTGCCATGACAATATCGAGATCAGGTACTTGCTCAAACAGTTCAAGCGCAGCTGTAGCCTGACCGGTAATAATTCTATAATCATTAAACGGAGGAATGAATACTGCTCCGGTGCGTTCCACTACTTTCGCCAGGCTATCCTCTCTATCTTTAAGAGTAGGAGTGCAATAAGTAATTTCTGCTCCGTAAGCACTAACTGCTTCTTTCTTAACACGTGGCGCGTTGTCCGGCATGACGATGTAAGCTGGCACACCACGACTTCTTGCCGCCAGGGCAAGTGCTGCCGCATGATTACCGGACGAATGGGTGGCGACTCCCTTTGAAACTTCCTCCTCAGTAAGACCGAGTACCGCGTTTAACGCACCGCGTGCCTTGAATGCACCGACTTTTTGAAAATTTTCACATTTAAAATATAAATTCGCATCGACCATAGTATCGATTGCCGAATTAGTCAGTACAGGCGTTCTATGAATATGTTTTTCAATCCTTTCAGCTGCTGATTGAATATCGATTAATGTTGGGATGTCACTCATAACAGTAAGTATTATTACCTGTATTCATCAAGTGAAGATAATCGATAGATTAGCAGCGCAGACCTTTTCATTTGCTGAGTAAAAGTATTCATATCGGCAATTTCTTCATCAGTATGACCACCTTCTCCCATTAGACCCAGACCGTCCATCGCCATGTCCACGTGTTCCGCTGTAAATGAAATATCAGCAGCACCCGCCCGACGTGGGTCGACTGCGACGACTTCACCGAAACCTAACTCGAGGCTGATAATGTTATACATGGACAATAGTTTTTTATTTTCTTCTGTTGGTGCCATTGGTGGATATCCATCTGAAAATACCAATGTAGCTTTCGTATGCGTCAGGTTAGCTGTAACAATACTTTGCATCTCCTGCCTGGCCATTACTAATTGTTCCGGGGATACTGCTCTTATTCCGCCTGACACCATCACTGATTGCGCTATCACATTACTTTTGCCGAACGCAGACCAGTGAGAAACTGTTTCGGTTTGTGCAATGTCGGTGCCACCGACTATCAGACCCGGATTAAACGTCAGATTAGGAATTGTTGATAATTTTGTCCTGAATTGATCCAGTATTCGCGATGCCTCGAAGATTGCCCCATAACCGATATCGTCTCGAAAAATCTGTGAGGAATGTGCGGGCTTACCGGTAACATTTAATGTCCAGCGACTGGCACTTCGTCTTGAGATAACAGCGGTCTTTGGATCACCATCACCATCTTCAAATCCAAGAGCAACATCAGCCCATTTTGCTGAATCAATCAGGATCTTATTGGCAACGGACTGAGGCGTACCACGGGATTCTTCATCCCCTGTCATCACCACCTGTACACTTATATTATCAAGTACTCCTGCAGCCTGAAGCGCCCGTAAAATATAAATGATAATCACATCCCCACCCTTCATGTCCGTTGTACCCGGACCTTTCAATTTGTTTCCGGGTAATTCCCCATAACTCTGGAAATGGCTTTCTTTTGCAAATACGGTATCCAGATGACCAATTAACAATATTTTTAATCCTTTATCTCCTCTTTTGCCGAAAAGATGACCTGCCCGCTTGAATTCACCACCATCAACCCAGCTAGTTTCAAAACCGAGTGAATTCAATTCATTAATAAACAGCCCTCCAACTTTCTTCACGCCAGCAAAATTCATCGTGCCACTATTTATATTTACCGCTTTCTGCAGAAGCATGACGGCTTCAGCTTCCTGACTATCTATATGTCTAAGGATCTTGTTCTCGACAGCATCAGTTGTGGAAAGCGCACAAGCAGAACCTGTCAATGTTACAAACAGGATAAAAACAAAGAATTTTTTCATTTCTCGTCTTCAGTAGATTGTAGATAAGTGAAATGAAAGATTAGCATTATCTTCGACACGATGCTTCTGGACATTTGCTATCATGAAGGTATGAATGGAAAAATAATTTCGGAGTCTGTGCTTAGCTGCCCTGAATGTGGACACAAACAACAGGAAATAATGCCCGTAAACGCCTGCCTGTGGTTCTATGAGTGTAAAGGCTGCGGCGTGTTACTCAGACCTTTGCATGGAGATTGCTGTGTTTTTTGCTCTTATGGCAGTGTTCAATGCCCACCGGTTCAGCTCGGAGAAACTGCTTGTTGTCCAAGTTGAACTATTCCGGGATAGCTTTTGTACGATATTAGAATAATTTGGATAAATAGCAGCGTATATTCCAGACAATACGCGCAGAAACATTTTATTCATTTTTTATTTGGAACTAAGCCAGGTAATCAAACTCATAAATTTTATATATTCATCACAAAAATGTAAGAGATATGCGCGTAAAAAAACAATACCTGTTTAAGAATGCCGTATTACTATTGCTAATTATCGTTATTCCAGTTGTCATTTCACAGCCTGTTATTGCTGTTACATTAGCAGAGGCTAAAGAGGTTCAGCGAAAAGCAGAAGAATCCCTGGTATTGTTACGTTTAGCACTGGAAGATGGTCAGGATGTTTCAGATATCGTGCCGATGATGCAACAGGTGAAGGTTCTTGGTGATGCAAAGAAAATCGGACAGGCCAATGCATTGTTAGATGATATTTTATTAAGATTCGAACGACTTGCAGTGCCAAATGATCTGGATAGTCAGCAAATATTTCGAAACCCGAAAAAGGTAAGCATTATCGGACTGAAATTCAGTGCCATGGAACCGTTTATTTCAAGAGATGGGAAATACCTGTTCTTTAACAGTGATAAAAATGACATACCTCACTCAGATAAAAATATTTATTATGCAGAACGTATTGACGATCTGACATTTCGATATAAGGGAGAAGTAAAGGGTATAAATTCCGATGTGGTAGATGGCGTACCAACTATGGACAGATATAACAATTTCTATTACGTATCAGTAAAAAACTACAACAGGAAGCACGATTTCGTAACTGTATACAGAGGCAAATTCAAGGATGGCTACGTAAAAGATATACGGGCGATCCCCGAATTATCATTACAAAAGCCAGGTTGGCTAAATATGGATATTGAAATCAGTGCCGATGGCTTAACCCTGTATTCCACGCAGACCTACTTTGGTGACGGTCCACCTCCAACAAAGTCTTACTTTTTTTCCGCAAGTCTGCGAGACAATAAATTTTTTGTAGATGATAATTCGGAAGATATTTTTAGAAATATTAATACTGATGATCTGGAGTATGCAGCTTCGATATCCAGTGATGGACTGGAGATATTTTTTACACGAGGCTCAGGTTTTCGTACGTCCCCGAAATTTGCGTCATTTTACGCTAGTCGATCCGATGTGAATTCGCCTTTTGGAACGCCAGAGCCTATAAAAGCAATCACCGGCTTCGCCGAAGCACCTGCTATTACGGATGAAGGGAAATTAATTTACTACCATAAGTTCGACAAAGATCGTTTTTATATCTACGCGCTGGAACGCACAATGCATTAGAAGCACTTCCATATTTGGGTATTCCCTACGATTCAGTTTCCAGTACTCCCCTGCGGATCTGATCCCGCTCCATCGATTCAAACAAGGCCTTGAAGTTTCCTTCACCAAAACCTTCATCCTGTTTACGTTGAATGAATTCAAAAAACACCGGACCGACCATTGTTTCTGAAAATATTTGCAGAAGTAAACGTGGCTGACCATCTCCGGTAGTACCGTCCAGCAATATACCTCTGACCTGAAGTTCATCTACTGGTTCTCCATGCCCGGGTAAACGTTCTTCCAGCATTTCGTAATAGGCGTCTGGCGGTGCTGTCATGAAAGGCATGCCTCTTTCTTTTAACTTGTCCCAACTGGCAAGCAGGTCATCCGTTTCAAGTGCTATATGTTGTATACCTTCGCCATTGTAAGCCATCAGGAATTCTTCAATCTGTCCAACGCCCTGAGAAGACTCCTCATTAAGAGGAATACGTATACGTCCATCCGGTGCCGTCATGGCTTTCGAGGTCAGACCAGTGTATTCACCCTTAATATCGAAATAGCGGATTTCGCGGAAATTAAATATCTTTTCATAAAAATTTGCCCAGTAATCCATCCGACCGCGATAGACATTATGGGTTAAATGGTCGATGACTTTAAAATCACAACCCTGAGGATGTCTGTCAACTCCATCCAGAAATTCAAAATCAATATCATAAATTGAAGTGCCATCTTCATAACGATCGATAAGATAAAGCGGAGCTCCACCGATACCTTTAATAGCAGGTAAACGTAACTCCATTGGTCCAACAGGTATTTCGATCGGTTGAGCGCCTAATTCCAGTGCACGTTTGTATGCTATATGAGCATCCTTCACCCGAAAGGCCATGCCACAGGCACAGGGTCCGTGTTCTTCAGCGAAATAAGCCACATAATTATTTGGTTCTTTATTCAAAATAAAATTGATATCACCCTGGCGATACAAATCAACATCCTTGGAGCGATGTTTTGCTACATGCGTGAAGCCCATTAACTCAAACAATGGTTCAAGAATGCCTGGTTTTGGTGATGCAAACTCTACAAACTCGAAACCATCGAGACCCATCGGATTTTCGAATAAATCTGCCATGTGCTACTCCATTTAAAGCTGATACGGGAATTAAAATTGGTTATGATTTAGTTGCGAGAACAACTAATTGAATATTAGTTGCAGGAACAACTAATGTCAACATTGAGTCAGAACAATATGAAAAAACATCGTAAGCCGCTGAAACTAGAGTCATTTCTTCCCTATCGTCTGTCCCTGCTTTCGAATACGGTGAGTAGTAATATCGCTGCTACCTACCAGGACAAATTCGGTATCAGCATGCCTGAGTGGCGGATCATGGCGATCCTTGCTGAATATCCAGATATATCCGCGGACGAAGTCTGTCAGCGTACTCGTATCGAAAAATCTGTTGTCAGTCGAGCTGTAGCCAGGTTGCTCGCCCGTCATCTGCTGGGACGGACTTTTGACGAAAGTGACAAAAGACGTTCCAGCCTGTGTTTATCGGAAACGGGCCTTACTGTTTACGATGAAGTCATGCCTATTGCTGAATCTTTTGAAAAGAAGTTAATTGAAAAACTCACTAAAGAAGAACGCTTATCTTTATCCATCTTGCTCGATAAATTACAAAATGAAGCAGAAATTAAATAGAGGACAGACCCGATTAATTTCTACTTAATTCAATTCTTTTCCATATATAAAATACGACGGGTATCACAAACAATGACAATACCGTTGAACTGATAAGTCCTCCTATCATAGGCGCAGCGACACGGTGCATTACCTCTGATCCTGTTTCTGTAATAAACATAACAGGTAACAAACCCGCAATGGTTGAACAACTTGTCATCATAATTGGTCGTACACGCTGACTTGCCGCCTCTATGATTATCTCAGGCAGGACTACCCCTGTGATTGATTTACCAGAAGACTTAAGTGATTCAATTGATTTATTAAGAAACTCAAGCATTACCACGCCATCTTCAACCGCAATACCCGCTAGAGCGATAAAACCTACGCCTACAGCAACGGACAGGTTGTATTCCAGGAAATATAAAAACCATGCCCCGCCACCTAATGCGAAAGGCAGGAAACCCATAATCAACACCACATCAGCGACCTTACGGAAATTAAGATAGAGCAACAGGAAAATGATTGTCAGAGTTATAGGCAATACGAATAATAAACGTTCTTTTGCCCGGACCATGTATTCATATTGGCCGGACCAGTTAATGGAATACCCTTTAGGCAGGTCAACTGACTTTGCTACTTCTGCACGGGCTTCGTTTACATAGCTACCAAGATCACGATCTTTGGTATCTACATAAATCCAGCCATTAATTCTGGCGTTCTCACTCTTAATCATCGGCGGACCATCAGCCACCTTTATGGAAGCAACATCACCCAGTGGGATTCTGGCACCGGCTGGTGTAATGATCGGTAGTAGACGTAATTGATCGAGAGAGTCACGTATCTTTCTCGGATAGCGAATATTAACCGGATAACGTTCCAGACCTTCGACCGTTTCCGTCACATTCATGCCGCCCACTGCTGTGCGTACAATATCCTGAATATCACTTATATTCAGTCCCAACCGAGCTGCATTGACTCTGTCGATGTCAATTGTAATGTAACGACCACCGGCAACACGTTCGGCA
>JABHFC010000098.1 GCA_018676275.1 Gammaproteobacteria bacterium
ATCTGATACAGACCAACCAGACGTACCTTGCTCATAATAATCGGTGTGACCAGAAGGTTCGCAAAGATGGAAAACAGCATTGTTGCGGCAGCTAATGCACCAAACTGTGCAACAACCGTAAAATTGGAAAATAACAGAACGCCAAAACCCAGAGATAAAGCCAGGCTTGATACGATTAGCGGTGTGGCCTCTTCCTGGACAGCAATATAGACAGCTTCTTTGTAATTCGACGTTCGCCTGCAAAGTTCATTATAACGTGCGAGTAAATGTATGGTGCCATCGACTGCTATACCGATAGCGATGACAGCGACCATTGCAGTTCCCGGGTTTAATGAAATATCCAGTAGTCCCATGATGCCGAACATAAGTGCGATTGGAATAATTGCCGGCACCAGGGCTATCAAGCCACCCTTAAACGAGGTAAACATTGCTGACATGATAATGAAGATCAATGTCAGCAATATCGCCAGGGCTTTAATCTGCGCCACCATCAGGTTTTCAGCGGCAGAATTCACCATCAGATTTTCACCAATGATATGTGCTTTCATCTCCGGACCAATGATGTGTTTAACCGTATCTTCGAGTTCCTCTATGTAGCTGTTCAGTGTGTGTGAATCACTGACATTGTGACGAACGACAATATTCGCGCGACTGTAATCGTGACTAACATAACTATCAAGATCACTGCGGTGAAAAAACATCAGGTACTGGGCAACCAGTTGTCGTGTTTTCGGCAATGATAATTCGGCAAAATCACCTCTAAATTCCCTGTTCACGAAAGCAAGATGATCTGCCAGGGAGATGCTTCGATCAAACACACCCTGTTTTTTCATGAAATCCTGAATTTGTTTCAGCTTTTCAATGTTTTTTGGATCATGAAAAGAATTTTTCGTTTTTGTTTCCAGGGTAATAAAGAAAATCTTGATACCGGCAAGATCTTCATGAATACGCTTTGTATCCTGAATTAAGGGCCTGTCGCTGGGAAAATAGGATAAAGGATCATTCGTGACATAAAGTGTTGAGGCCTGGTAAATGAAAAACAGGCAAAGCAGAGTCGTTCCAATCAAAATTGCACCCGGGAAACGATCTTGGGAATAGCGGAAACTCTTGATTACCCTATCAGGAATACTGCTGCGTGTTTCATCGCTGTCTAATTGGCGAGCCTGGTTTGGTCCGAATATTGACAGGATCAAAGGAACCACCAGTATCGTGATGATGCCGTTGGCAAGCATGGCAAAAGTAGAAGCTATCGCGAAGTGCTGGATCAAGCCAATATCACTAAACATATTACTGGCAAAGCCCAGGGATGTAGTCAATACAGTCAACATTAATGGTAAACCAATATGACTGGCCATGTATTCGATTGCTTCTTTGCGCGGTTCCTTTTCAGCTGTGGATAAACCACGGAAGAATGCTGACATTAAATGTGTGTCTTCAGTCGAGCCGATCACAATTATTAATGACGGTAACATTGCACTGAGAATATTTAGCGGAATTCCGGTCCAGCCTAGCATGCCAAATGTCCAGACAATGGTAAGTGTAGATGTTGCCAATGGAATAAAAGCAGACAAACCTCTACGCATAAAAAATAAAATGGCGAGTACCAGTATTAAACCTGACAAAGGACCGAGAAGAACGAAGTCCTCGTACAAACTCTTTTTCAATTCAGCATTAATACGTGGTGAACCAACCTGTGTCATATGCTCAAAGCCTGAGCGGTGTTCGCTCAGCAAGGACTCCATCGCATCAAACATGGTACGACTGAAGTTCTTTTCATCATTAGTATTTTCTACTGCAACTATCATTGCAGTAACGCTGCCATCGTCAGAAAAGAAATTGCCCTGATAAAGCGGATTCGCCATGGCATTTTGCTTTGCTATTTGCGCTTCTTCATCCGTTTGTGGTGCATCGCGCAGAACCGGCTTTGTATCAACTTTGCCGTCTTTTCCATCAATGGTATGCAGGCTATAAAGACTATCGACCCGGCTAACGTTAGGGATTTGTTCCAGATCTTCGTGTAGTTTTTGTAGCCTGCCCAGCTTCGCCGGGGTCCATAACTGGCTATCCTTGATATAAATTATTGTCTTGTTATCGGTACCAAATTCACCAGCAACACGTTGATAGATTAACCTTCCCGGATCATTTGCTGGTATTAAACTGTCAACACCAGTGTCTATTTCCAGTTTGGGCAAACCTCCAGCGAAGAATAAAGTAACAATCAGAAGTGCAAGAAAAACACCCTTACGATCATTGCAACCGAGCATGAATAATTTGGTAATCATGGCTGCACCATTACCTCATCATCTAGTTGAGATAGCTGTTCTTCATTATTAACGGACATGACCACTTCTTCTTCAGCCTCTGTTTCATCATCCATGTCTTCTGGTGGAATATAAGGATGATTTTGATAAAGCCATTCTGCTGTGAATATTTCCGCTGGCACATAGTCATGAGAAAAAAGTCTACGTGTAACTTTAAGCAATGACTGATGTTGCTCCTTGATATCCTCTATCAAGATCATGCCCGACCGCCACATATCTCCATCCACCGCTCTGATATCGTGATGACTTTGACGCTTGTGTACCCGACCATGACTATCATAGTGCTCAGTCTGACTAATAAAAAAGTTGTCCTGGCGCACAAAGTGACGTCGTAGAGGTTTAGTTAAATTTACATCTTCGTTCAAACCATGCACATCAATAGTAAAATACTGCATATTCCTGATTGTTCTGTTTTGTCGTCTTGTATATTGATAATCAGACAATTTTTCTCCAATAATATTTTCGACAGAAAAGTCAGTCCCCAGGAAATTTCCGTCACTGCTTTCACCTTTACTTTCGATAAGTTGCTCGGCGAACGCTGGCAAATATATTGACTTGGTCATAACTCCCAATGGGTCCCGTGTAGCCAATACAGCTACACCCCTTATTTCATGCGGAAAATCAAACACCAGCATGAATTTGGCCGTTCCATCTTCTTCCACTCTTGAATAACGATGTGCTTTTCGAGTATCTCGTTTACCATTGCGATCACTCATTACCATTGACTGCTCTTCGTAAACGTATGGGTATTGCTGGTGACGATTGTAGACCTCTTCCATTATTTCCCGACCATTCAATTCCATTGACGACTCTGCATAGGCTAGCGAAGAAATTGCCGTCACTAAGAATAGAGGAATATGGAAAAATAGTTTCATTAGTCTATTGCTCTCCCTCCAGCGCAAGGATGCTGGAAGATATCTGATCACAAAGCCCGGCAAAAAGATCCTGCATGTCAGCAACTATTTGATCGTAGTCGCCATCGTCAATATCGGAGTCACTTTGTAACGATGCATGGTACATACCCAGTTCTTCTTCGTCGGCATTACTCAGTTGCCATCGTGCTGAAAGCTGAACTCTACCATCGTCATCTAGTTCGAATTTACCCATATGCACCTGAACCCGATAGTCCGGTAGGGTCGCAGAGCGATTCAATGGTGAGCCAATATCAATCGTGGATAACCTGATCGCCAGATTAACAGCCAGAGTTCGCAAAAGATTTTTGCGCAGGTTACCACCCCACTGATTGCGTTCAGAAAAATGCAGACGATTATCGCCATTACGCGTGACTATCTGGAAGCGTTCCAGGTACCTTGGTATATGCAGGTCAATGAGTTCAATTGCCAACTGGTTTTCTGTATCAATCTCGGGAGCATTCGCTTCAACGGCATCAATAAGATAATAATTCACGCCATTCTTTGATCCGCTGCCAAAGCAACCGGTCAATAATGCACATACCGTAATCAACAATAAAACCGGCAATAAAGAAATTGATTTGTGATTATTCATCATTATTCCTCTTCAATATCCTTGCCGAATATTAATGACTGTGGGTTACGTTCCAGAGTTTCGACCAGAGCGCGGATAGAACGTGCGGTTTCTTCCAGCTCAGCACTGAGCTTGATGACGTTATACTGTAAGGGTGAATTAGGCTTGAGAACCCGATTTGTCAAAGTTAGAGTCTCTTCCAGTTTTTCCAAAGCGACATGACCCGCATTAATGGCTTCTTTCAGATTAGACTCATCAACTTTTCGCATTATGCTGCGGAAAGATTCCAGCGAGTCCTGCAGATCGGAAACTATCACCGGAATTTCCGGATTATTGATAACCTTGTTAGCCCCCCTCAGGGTAGATAACAATTCCGAACCAATTTCTTCGATTTCCAGCCCATCCAGCTTGGCAACAAATCGTTCGACGGATGCTGTAATTGCATCAAAGTTGGAGGCGGGAATGGTGGGTAATTCCGGAACCCTGGTGTCAGTTCCACTAAGCAATACTTCTGTATCAGGATGCATATCCAACTCAATAAACAATTGCCCGGTTAATAAACTACCGGTACGCAACTGCGCCCTGAGTCCACGTTCCACTAACACGTTCATTACATGATAGGGAGAATCCTGCTCATCACCATCACTGGCAATAATTCTTTCCGGTTCAATTTCAATAAGAACGGGTATACGAAATGTTGTGTCCTTACTTTCAAACTCCAGTCGGATATCCAGTACAGAGCCAATTTTAATACCTTTAAATTCAACCGGTGCCCCGATACTCAAACCACGTACCGAGCTATCGAAAAAGACAATGAAATTAATCTTCTTGGTGTAAGAGTATTCCTTAATAGTTGTGTAATCGTCGAAAAGCGTAAACACGAGATCTTCTTCATATTCGGTAACTGGTTCCAGTGTTGCCGGTGTTTCAAACGCGATACCACCGAACACTAACGAAGCCACTGATTCCATTTCCATCTTGAAACCATCAGCACCCATCGTTACTTCCATGCCACTGACATTCCAGAATCGGGTATTACCGCGTATTAACTGATCAAACGGTTCTTTTATGAATGCGTGTATAAAAACACTTTTGCGATCTGTACCAAGCTCATGACCGAGCACCTCGCCGGCTTCCATACCCTGGTAATAAATCGGTGAGCCGGTATCAATTGAGCCCAGTCTCCCCGAGATCAGGGAAATACGCTTGCCGGCTTCATTAGCGGTGACCACCGGTGCCTTTTCAAGACCAACAAAATGTGATTGTGGCGCCCCCGGACCCGGCTCGATTTCGATATAGGCGCCGGAGATCAAAGTGCTTAGTCCAGACACGCCCTTTAAACCGAATTGAGGCTTAACCACCCAGAAACGGGTATTACGACGCAGGAAATGATCAGTGCCCTTATCGAACTCGCCTGATATCAAAACATGTGACAAGTCATCGCTAAACCGAATTTGCTCAACCATGCCAATAGAGACGTTCTTATACTTTATTTTAGTTTTACCAACCTCAATACCTTCAGCTGTTTTGAAACTGATGCTCGCCTTGGGACCCTGTTCGGATAATGTCTTTACTACCAACCAGCCACCAACAATGACGGTAATCAGAGGTATTAACCAGACCATTGATGGGCCTGATCGTTTGCTCACATGTGGATTAGAGACTTGCATTATAGTGTCTGATCGTTTTCTCTTACGTTATCCCAAATAAGTCGGGGATCAAAATGATGTGCGGCAAACATCGTCACCACCACTACTCCTGCAAAGAACGAGGCTCCGATACCAGGGCGAATAGTTGAAAGGGCATCAAGACTAACCAGCGCCGACAACAAACCCACCAGGAATATATCCACCATCGACCATGCGCCGACCACTTCAGTGATGCGATATAACATGGTGCGATCTTTTGGCCGCCAGAGAGATTTTCTCTGCACCGATAACAAAAGGTAACTGAGCACAATGAGCTTCATGACCGGCACGACAATACTGGCAACAAAAACTATCATGGCTAAACCCCACATACCAGAGTGGATCAAATGTACCACTCCGCTAAGGATTGTACTGGGTTCACCCTGACCAAAACGTATTACTGTCATTACCGGGTAGAGATTAGCGGGAATAATCAAAACAACCGCCGCCATCAATAGAGCCCAGGTCGCTTCGATACTGTTGTGCTTGCGATGATGCAGCGGTGTCGCGCATCGCGGGCAATGCTGTTGATGGCCTTGCTCTTCACTGAGCAAGCCACAGGTATGACAGTTAAGATATATTGCATCAGGATTCAAATCGGATTCGTTCGGATTTGAATGAGGTGTAAGTGACCAAAGTACTTTTGGATCAAAATTCGTTCTGGCGGCAGCAAAGATAATCAACAAGGCACAAAGGGCAAAAAATGAGGTGCCGATAATGACATTCGCGATATCCTGTAATTTAACTATGGCAATCAATACACCCAACATAAACACGCTAACCAGACTCCAGGGTGTGATCATATTGATAACGCGATAAATCGGACCCATGCCTGCCGGGACATAGCCCAGTCGCACGGATACCAGCAAATACAGCATTCCGACTATTGCTATAAAAGGAAACCCGATGCTGGTGAAGAAAATTATTAAGCCCAGATCTCCCATGCCCATCTCGTACATGGCCCAACCACCAGACATCAGTACATTCTCCACAACCCGGCCACCAAGAGTTAATGATAGAAAGGGAAAACTATTGGCCAGCAATAACAGTATGAGAGCAGTGAAATAAAGAGCCAGGCTACGGTTGAGGGAATCGGGGATGTGTCTATACAAGAGGGAACCACAGAAGTCACAGCTCGCCTTGGCGCCCACTGGTATTGGTATATATCGATGCAGATGATCGCACTCGTGACAAGCGCTGAGCTCACCCGCCGAAACATCAGACATTTTTAATCCCCGGAATTGTTCTTATAATTTTTAGTAATACCGCAACAAGATTCTGCCTGTATAAGAACCAGAAGCCAAGCAAATTATAGGCCGACAAATGCTGAAACTCTGTCTAATAGAGCAACTTACGACTCAAAATTGAATATTTACAGGGATAGCTGATAATTTACCGTTTTACTCACTTTCTTCTTCAAAAAAAGCATTTATTTCATCCATGCGCGTCTCTGCATCCCTGTAGCCCAGGGCCATTAGTTCTGAAATATAATCCTGTTGAAACATCACCATACTTAACAAATCATTCGATCGTGTTTCCTTTGTACCCAGACCACGCGTCATAAAGCGAAATGCTGGTGGTAAATTCGGCTCGAATTGATTAGCCATTTCGCCAAGATTCCTGGAAGGTCGCAACAATAATAATTTGACTGGTTCCAAATCATGATCCTGTGGCTCAGCATGAGCCTCAATCAGTGAATTGATCCGTTCAAGCCGCAGCGCATCATTATCAAAAACATCAAGAAAAATAGCATTGAACATGGAGCCGACCACTTGTGCCGGGGGGGGATAGTCATCGATCATGTCGACAGCCTGTTCTTCCGGGGTGGGTAAATAGCGGGTTGATATAGCCAGTATTCGCCGCGCGCCAATATGAATCGCAGGTGACAGGGGCGCCGTCAAACGAATGCCACCGTCTCCATACCACTCTCCTTTAACTTGCACAGCAGGAAAAAATAGAGGAAGTGAAGCCGAGGCCATAATATGTTCTACCTGAATATCAGACATGACACTTTCTCGGTGTGCCCTCTCCCAGTGTTTAACATCCTCACCATGCACCCAGGTAATTGACTGACCTGTCGAATAACTGGAAGCGGTGATCGCGATTCCTTTCAATTCCCCACTGGCGATATTGGACTCAATACCTTTTAAACAACCATGTTCAGCTCGAAAGATGCGCTCTAGAAACTCTCTAAGCGGTTCGGTATCGACCATGGCGCGGACCTTAACCTGTTTCGAAGCCCTGCCCATAATCAGACGTACAGCCCACCCACCTACATGCATCAGTATTGATGGAGCGTCCACTCTGAAAACATGATCAATTGTTAATCCGGCCCAGATATTGGCAAGATTTTCGATTCTGCTTTCAAAACTGCCGCTTTCATTTGCCAGGTAAGCTGCGTTGATAGCGCCTGCTGATACTCCGGTAATTATGGGAAAGCGGATTTCCTTATGATGATGTGCGAGACCACGCAAAAAGCCAACCTGATAAGCAGCACGTGCACCGCCGCCGCTCATTACCAGACCAAGATCATCGCCCTTAATATTCATTCTTATCGATCAAGATTAATTTCAGTGTTGTCATTATGCCTCTAAAACAAATCGTTCGCCTGTCTCACTAAAAGTTACTCTCCAATAAATATCTAAATTATATCGCTTATAAATTGAATGCCTTTGACCAAAACAAAAGCAGAGCTCGCCATAAAAGCAATTAATGATACCCAGGCTGGAAATACTATTATTCCTTCAGGTGAAGGGTCTCGACTTTTGATTCGCCAGAGTGCCAGACTAACAATAGAAAATACCGTTAGTAAAATAAGTGATGTCGCTTCAGCCAGAGTCGCCAGGCTTCCTAACAACGCCAATATCATTACTATTATTGATGCAATAAGCGTGGCATAGACAGGTGTTCGTGTTCGCTGATTTACTCTGGACAGGAAAGAGGGTAATTGATTATTGCTACTCAGGCCATAGAGGACACGCGAGGCCATAATTATTTGTATAAGGGCGCCGTTTATAATTGCGAACAAACCAATAACACTGATTAATACAGCATTCTTCCCTGTGTAATGCTCATAGAGTAAAGCAAGCGGTGCCTCACTTTTAACAAGGGTTTCCATTGGTAAACCCAAAACCGTCACTGTCATTATCACCAGATACAATACTGTTGTGATACCTAGAGTTAAAAGGATCGCAAGAGGTAAGTTGCGCCTTACATTTTTTACCTCCTCGGCAACATTAACCATGTCTTCAAAACCAATGAAGGCGTAGAACGCGAGAATTGCACCGGCAAAAAGTACGCCCCCATCTGCGGTGCTGAAAGACGGAATAAATTGAGGCCATTGTTCAGGAAGCTGGGTAAAGGCGTCACGGCTCACAATAATCACTAAAATAAGTCCGCCAATTTCTATCACTGTGATCAATGCAGCTATGGTGACGGATTCAGCAATACCCCACACAGCAATAACGAACAAAACAGATGTGATTACAATGATGATGAGAACTCTGTCGACTACAAAGAATTCATGAAAATAACCCACGAATCCGTTAACCAGGGCAGCAGCCGAAACAACGCCCGCGAATGCAACAGCCAGGCCAATAACGGTAGCAAGACTTGTGGATGAAAAGCCATTTTCTACATACACAGCCTCTCCGGCCGCACGCGGGAACCTTGCTGATAGCTCAGCGAAGGCCATACCAATCAAAATTGCCATAATGGATGCCAGCAGAAAGGATGCCGGAGCCAGATACCCTGCCACTGCTGCGAGTTCGCCAACCAGAGCATATATACCTGCTCCCACTGTCGTGCCAAGACCATAGAGCACCATCATGGGTAAGGACAGGCTACGTTTCAGGGCAGTATTTTCTGGCATAGCATATTTATATCAGGAACACTCTCATAATTCCTTTTTATAGTTATAAAAGACCTTCAATATCAATTTTTCTGTCTCTATTTGCTATAATTTGAACATGAACCCCTCTTCTTTAATGACGATGTTTTTGGCTTTCGCCAATGATCTAAAATTCAAAAACCTTTTCCTGATAATCAGTGCTTTGTTTGTTACCGATCTACTGGTCCCTGATTTTATACCCTTGTTTGATGAAATCATTCTGGGCTTGCTCGCCATCATATTGGCTAACTGGAAGAAAGAGCGCAAACTGGAAAAAGATGAAGAAAATGTTATTGAAGGAGAAATTGTTGACGAAGATGATAAATCACAGGGTTGAATTTTAAAATATTGACTCATATTTTTTATTCCTGTTTCTCGGCATGGTTCTATTAGTAGCCACTTTCATCTAATCTTTTCTAATTAGTCAACATTCTGTTCACTGGCAAGCTCAAGATTAGTCCAGTGCTAATACCCTGGTAGTTATGTAAGAGGTACTCTGGATCTGTAAAAATACGGATGATTGTTATCATTCAGATTTTATAAATGAAAATACTCGCATGATAAACACGGTTCAAAGCATCCCGCTTTTCAATCTGGCAATAGCTTTTGTTCCTGCCTTTGCTGTCCTTCTTATTCTTGCTAAATGGTCTTTAAACGCCAGCAATGCACTTCATGCGATAATACGTATGTTGATCCAGTTACTGATCATTGGTTATTTTCTCACTTATATTTTTGAAGCAAAACATGCCTGGGTAATTCTGTTTATTTTGACTGCAATGGTTTTAGCGTCAAGTTGGATAGCACTGGGCACAATAAAGTCTATTCGATATCTGCTATTTAAACATGCCTTTCTATCCATCGCGTTTGGTGGCGGCATTACTCTGGCGCTAATCACACAGGGAGTTCTCGTACTTAAGCCCTGGTATCTACCACAGCTTATGATTCCACTTGCAGGAATGATATTTGCGAATTCAATGAATAGCATTAGTCTTGCTGCTGAACGACTCAATGCTGAATTGGAAAGGAATGTGCCATATAACGAGGCACGTAACATCGCACTCCATGCAGCTCTGATTCCTATAATCAATTCATTGTTTGCTGTAGGACTTGTTTCCCTGCCGGGCATGATGACAGGGCAAATATTATCTGGTGTTTCTCCCCTGATAGCTATCAGGTATCAAATTATGGTGATGTGTATGATATTCGGATCATCGGGCATTTCTGCGGCCTGTTTTTTAATGTTAGCCAAACCTGTCTTTGAAAAAAGCCGGAGTAATTAACACAGGAATGTATGTAGGTTAAGACAGGTAGCTAGTAATAATTGCATATAGCTGGCAGGTTTGAACTAATAAATTTTACAATCCTCCTTATTTTTCATTTATATTTGCGAGATTGTCCTATAATCCAGCAATAGTCCGGGCAGATAAAATATTAATTGCTTAATCAGGAGTCAATTTAATGTCAGATAACGATGATCAAACCCAAGCCACTATTGCAAAAACACTATGGTCGGAAACTCTAATAGAGCTGCTGATTGTTTCATTAGAGAAAAACCTTTCTGACGAGAAAATTGTAGAGCTATTGAAAGATCTTAAACAAAAGAAATTTAAACCAGATTATATTGTCAGGAAGGTATCAAAGAGCCTCGGTGAAAAACAAGCCAACAGGGTTAAACTACTACTACCCAAAACCTTGAGTCGATGATCGCTTAAAACCTCTTTTACAATGGCTTTAACCCGGTTGTATTAGAATGTAATTCAACTCAGACTGGTGCTGGCAAATCTGAGCTTCCCATCAAATAATCGTCAATCCCTCTGGCTGCGCTCCTGCCCTCGGCTATAGCCCAAACGATCAAGCTCTGTCCTCGCTGCATATCGCCTGCAGTAAAAACACCTTTAACGTTCGTCATCCAGGTCTTTTTATCTGCAATAATATTGCCACGTGCATCCAGTTCAAGACCCAGTTGTTCAAGCATGCCCGGTTTTTCCGGACCGAGGAAGCCCATGGCCAGGAAGGCGAGATCACAGGGTAGTTCCTGTTCACTGCCGGCGACTTCTTCGAAACTCATTCGTCCGTCAACATTCTTCATTTCTACATTTACCAGCTGCAGTGCCTTAACATTGCCATTGCCATCATCAACAAAGCGTTTGGTATTCACAGAATAAACTCGTTCGACACCTTCTTCATGAGCAGAAGCTGTCCTGAAAATACGAGGCCATTCCGGCCAGGGGTTATCTTCAGGTCTTGATGATGGTGGTTTCGGCATGATTTCCAATTGATGTACAGATGCACAACCTTGTCGGTTTGCTGTGCCTAAACAATCGGCACCGGTATCGCCACCGCCGATGATTACAACATGCTTGCCTTCAGCATTAATAAAGTTATCCGGTTTATCGTCTCCTTCACACAGCCTGTTCTGCATTGGCAGGTATTCCATCGCCTGGTAAATACCTTTTAACTCACGACCTTCTGCGGGTAAGTCGCGGGCAGCACAAGCGCCTCCTGTTAATAACAGGGCGTCAAAATCATTTTGTAATTGTTCAACAGGAATATTATCACCGACATGCGCATTGGTTTTGAAGGTAACACCTTCAGCTTCCATTTGTTTCATCCTTCGATCAATCTGACTCTTTTCCATTTTGAATTCTGGAATCCCGTAGCGTAGCAAGCCACCAATACGATCTGCCCGTTCAAATACTGTCACATCATGACCTGCCCTGGCCAGTTGCTGTGCCGCTGCCAGACCAGCCGGACCCGAACCAACGATGGCAACTTTCTTGCCGGTTTTTGTCTCAGCAATTTCGGGTTTAATCCAGCCGTTCTCCCAGGCCTTATCAATAATCGACAGTTCCACCGCTTTAATAGTAACGGGATCCTCATTTATACCTAATACACAGGAACCTTCGCATGGTGCCGGACACAGGGTGCCGGTAAATTCGGGAAAATTATTGGTCGCATGCAAACGTTGAATCGCTTCATTCCATTGATCACGATATACGAGATCATTCCAGTCAGGGATCATATTGCCCAGCGGGCAACCTTGATGACAGAAAGGAATACCACAATCCATACAGCGTGATGCCTGGGTTTTTAGAGGTTCAACAGGCCACGGTTGCATGACTTGCCGGAAATCTTTCAAGCGTTCTTCTACCGGACGATAGGGTTGTTTTTCCCTGTCAAATTCAATGAAACCCGTTATTTTACCCATGAGCTGCCTCCATTACCGCATCATCTACTGATGTGCCCTCTTCTTTTGCCTTTTTGATCGCGGCTAGAACACGTTTGTAGTCTGTTGGCATTACCTTGACAAATCTGGACTGATAATAGTCCCAGTTATCGAGAATATTTTTCGCTACAGTACTTTGAGTATATTGAACATGCCTGGTCAACAAGGTTTTCACAATGTCCAAGTCTTCGTCTTCACTGAGTGACTCCAGGTCAACCATGCCCTGGTTACAACGAATATCAAAATCACCTTTTTCATCGAGAACATAAGCGATACCGCCAGACATTCCCGCGGCAAAATTACGACCGGTATTTCCAATAATTACAACGCGACCACCGGTCATGTATTCACAACCATGATCACCGATCCCCTCAACAACGGTATGCACGCCACTGTTACGAACACAGAAACGTTCTCCTGCAATCCCCCGGAAATAAGCTTCACCTTGAGTTGCACCATAGAGCAAGACATTACCGACCAGGATGTTATCTTCAGGGACAAAAGTGGAATGACGTGGCGGATAAACGATAATTTTGCCACCGGACAGGCCCTTACCAAGATAGTCGTTAGCGTCACCTTCAAGTGTTAATGTCACGCCTTTAGGTATGAACGCGCCAAAACTCATCCCAGCGGAACCATTAAAATGAATGTTCACTGTATCTTCCGGCAGACCTTCTCCGCCATAACGTTTAGTGATGTTATAACCAAGAATGGTACCAACTGTTCTATTGGTATTTAAAACCGGCAGGATAATATCAACCGGCTTTTTGTTTTCCAGTGCATCCTTACACAAGGGAACAATGGTTGTTACATCGAGGGATTGATCCAGACCATGATCCTGGCTATTAACGCAGTAAACTTCATCACCGGGACGGGGTTCCGGCTTGTATAGTATGTTTGAAAAATCAAGCCCCTGTGCTTTCCAATGATCAACTGCTTTTTTCATTTCCAGTCTATCAACCTGACCAATCATTTCGTCAATTGTTCGAAAACCCAATTCAGCCATATACTCACGCACTTCTTCAGCAATGTATTTAAAGAAGTTTTCAACAAACTCAGGCGTGCCGGTAAATTTCTTTCTTAATTCAGGGTTTTGTGTTGCTACGCCCACGGGGCAGGTATTCAAATGACAGACACGCATCATTACACAGCCCATAACCACAAGTGGTGCAGTAGAGAATCCAAATTCTTCTGCTCCCATTAGTGCTGCAACAATGACATCACGTCCAGTCTTTAACTGACCGTCAGCCTGTACCACAATGCGATCCCGCAAACCGTTTTGTACCAATACCTGTTGAGTTTCAGCCAGACCAAGTTCCCAGGGTAAACCTGCATGCTTCAATGAGCTTATCGGTGAAGCACCTGTGCCTCCATCGTAACCAGAGATAAGTACCACGTCAGAATGTGCTTTAGCCACACCGGCTGCAACCGTACCCACGCCAACCTCTGCCACCAGTTTCACATGCACTCGTGCTTCAGGATTGGAGTTCTTTAAGTCATGAATAAGCTGTGCCAGATCTTCAATAGAATAAATATCATGGTGCGGTGGTGGCGATATCAATCCAACCCCTGCAGTAGAGTGTCGTACTTTTGCTATCCAGGGATAGACTTTAGGACCAGGTAATTGACCTCCTTCACCCGGTTTTGCCCCTTGTGCCATCTTGATCTGTAAATCATCTGCATTTGCCAGGTATTCGCTTGTTACACCAAAGCGACCCGAGGCAACCTGTTTAATTGAACTCCTTCTCGAGTCTCCATTAGCGTCGGGCGTAAAACGGTCAGGGTCTTCGCCACCTTCGCCGGTATTAGATTTTCCGCCGATTCGATTCATGGCAATCGCCAGCGTTTCGTGTGCTTCCTGACTTATTGAGCCATATGACATGGCACCGGTCGAAAAGCGTTTCATTATATTTTCGATCGGTTCAACTTCATCTAAAGGAATCGACTTGTTTGAATTCTTGAATTCGAATAAGCCTCTAAGCGTAGCAATATGTTCGTTTTGATCGTCTACCAGTGAAGTATATTCTTTGAAAATCTGGTACTGCCCTGAACGCGTAGCATGTTGCAGTTTAAAAACAGTATCAGGATTGAAAAGATGATATTCCCCATCACGTCGCCATTGATACTCTCCACCCCATTCCAGTTCAGGACGTTGAACCTGTCGATCCGGAAAGGCATTGTGATGACGTAAGCTCATTTCTTCTGCAACCACATCCAGGCCGATTCCGCCGATACGGGATGCTGTCCAGGTGAAATACTTATCCACGAAATCTTTGTCAAGACCAATGGCTTCAAAAATCTGTGCGCCACGATAGGATTGAACTGTTGATACCCCCATCTTTGCCATGATTTTGGTCAGGCCTTTGTTTACAGCCTTGATAAAATTCTGAATTGCCTTTTCATGTGACATATCCGGAACATGTCCAGATCCAATCAAATCCCCTAATGACTCAAAAGCGAGGTAAGGATTAACACAACCGACGCCATAACCTAATAATACCGCGAAGTGATGAACCTCACGTGGCTCTCCCGATTCCAGAACCAGACTTATTTGTGTGCGCGTTCCCTTTCTTACAAGGTAATGATGTACTCCGGCTGTCGCTAATAATGCCGGTATCGGTGCGTGATCTTTATCAATATCACGGTCCGATAAAATAATGTAGGTAAAACCTTCCGCAAGTGCTGCATCTGCCGCTTCACAAACTTCTGCCAAGGCCTTATCCAGCCCTGCTCCGCCTTCAGCGACCGGATAAACAATCGGGATTACTTTTGTCTTAAAGCCCGGTAAATCAACGTCGCGAATTCGCGCTAGTTCTTCATTAGTGATAACCGGGGAATTCAAACTAATCTGACGACAATGCTGCGGGCCTGCTTCTAAAAGATTACCTTCTGGCCCAATAGATGAGCCGACCTGAGTAACCAGTTCTTCACGAATACCATCCAGCGGTGGATTCGTGACCTGTGCAAATAGCTGTTTGAAATAGTCATATAACAAACGTGAACGGTTCGATAATACTGCAAGCGCTGTATCCGTTCCCATTGAACCAGTTGGTTCCATACCTTTAGCTGCCATTGGTGCCATAAGAATTTTCAGATCTTCATGGGTATACCCAAAAGCCTGCTGACGCAGTAGCAATGTTTCCGGATCTGTACCATGAGTCTGCTTGGGCTGTGGCAGGTTTTCAATTGGTACCATGTTCTTTTTCAGCCACTCGCCATAAGGATGTTCCCTGGCAAAAGTTTCCTTCAGCTCTGCATCATCAATGATTCGACCCTGTTTTGTGTCGACCATAAAAATACGACCGGGATGCAAACGTTCTTTAACTAATACATTTTCAGGAGCTATATCAAGCACACCAACTTCCGATGCCATGATCACTCTGTCATCTTTTGTCACATAATAACGTGAAGGACGCAGACCATTTCTATCCAGCACGGCTCCGATAACTTCTCCATCAGTGAATGCGACGGAAGCGGGCCCATCCCATGGCTCCATCAGACAAGAATGATATTCGTAAAAAGCACGACGCTCTTCATCCATCGTTTCGTGTCCTGACCAGGCCTCCGGGATCATCATTAATATCGCATGCGGTAATGGGCGCCCGGCCATATGCAAAAATTCCATCACATTATCGAAAGTTGCAGAGTCGCTACCTCCTTCGATTACAACCGGAAACAGCTTCTTTAAGTCCTCACCAAACAATTCCGACTCACATAGAGCTTCGCGTGCGCGCATCCAGTTTGCATTTCCTCGAGCAGTATTTATTTCACCATTATGTGCCACGTAACGGAAAGGGTGAGCCAATTTCCAGGCGGGAAAAGTGTTTGTGGAAAATCGCTGATGCACCAGTGCCATAGCCGATTCAACATCAGGATCGCAAATATCCGGGAACATGGGCTCAAGCTGAGTGCCGGTTAACATGCCCTTGTAGACAAAAGTACGATATGACAGTGATGGAACGTAGAACAATTCCTGTTCCGACATACCAGAATTCCAAATGGCATATTCGCTGCGCTTGCGTATTACATATAATTTACGTTCAAGTGAGGCTGCATCCTTTACATTCGCTCCTCGACCGATAAAAATTTGTTTGAACGCAGGCTCTCCAGCCAATGCTGTAGGACCAACCATGGAGTCATCAACAGGAACATCACGCCAGCCCAGTACTACCTGGCCTTCTTCCTCTACTATCTTGTTAAATATTTCCTGACACTGTGCAGACTGCTCTGCGTCTTTTGGCAAAAAAACCAGGCCCGCACCGTAATCTTCATCGGCAGGAAGATCGATGCCCAGTTTGCTGCATTCTCTTTGAAAAAACTTATGCGGCTTCTGGATAAGAATACCAACACCATCGCCAGTGTTTTCTTCACAACCACAAGCGCCCCGATGCAGAAGGTTTTTTAATATTGTTAAAGCATCACTAACTATTTGATGCGACTTGCGACCTTTGATATCAACAACGAAGCCAACGCCACATGCGTCATGCTCCTGGGCAGGATCATAGAGACCTTCTTTTTCGTGGCCGACAAATTTTCTCATACTGAATACACCATAATGACTTTGAATTAGTTCGCAGAAAACTGAATGATCTGGAATATCCCGAGGACACTATCCAGAAGAACACTTGTTCACACCCCCTCGGCGTGAAACTGTGTCTCTTTTTCTAAAAGCAAAAAGGAGCAGGATTATAATAAAGCCACCAGCTTATGTCACGGTGCAACATATCATGAGATTAAACATATCTCTGCATTTAGATACATTTAATGATAATTGTGTTGTTTTACGATCTTTTAGAGGATTTTAGGGGCTTTTATTATTCAAATATTGTCTCTGTTACTCAGTTTTGATTGCCTTATGTATGCTGGATATCGACTTTGCCCAGGGCTTGCCCTGCTGAACATCCTTCGACAAGCTGCTAATCGCTGCCCGCGCTTCTTCGCGGTCAGAATAAAGTCCATAGACAAGAACATGCCAGGGTTTATCCGCTTGCATTGCCTGGTATAGCGACAGCTGTTTATGGTCCAGTTGAGCACCATTCAGGAAGCGTCTAATAGTTGTCATTTCCATGGCACCGATTAGCTGTATCACGTAGTGATCACTTGATTGTTGCCGTAACCACTCGTGGCCTCGAATTTCAGAACTCGTTATTTCTATTTTTGTTGTTGTTCTCTGTAAATCCTGCTGTTCCGATTTCGCTTCTGTTAGCGCTGGTACGTCTGATTGGTTTAATCCTGGCACCGCAGCTCCGGCACTTTCCGTATGACTGAGCTTTAAGACATCCGGAATATTAACTGTCGAATCCAATTCATTCTTAGTCGCTACTTCTACTTTTTCTTCAATCACCTCAGCTTCCAAACTACTCTGCGCCAAAGATATTGGCTCACTCTTGTTCAATTCATCTGTATTTTTGCTGGAAACAGAAAATTGTTTTTCAGGTAGTCTCAATGATATTTGCTCCGCATTAATCGATTCGTCTTCCTGTAAATACGACCAAACGTAGATAATAATAAAAGTTATTAGCAAACAGGCTATGACGACTAAGCCTTTGTTTCGAGCTCCATCAGTATTTTTTTTGCCGGTCTTTGATGAAAGTATCTTCATATCCAGGTTTGCGGGATCACTTAAACCCTGTCTTGCAAGAAAGCTTATGTTCCCGGCCAGGCCGCCAGACACTTTATGAATTCTACTAATTTCCTTATCCGAGAACGTATCTTCTTTACCGCCACAAACAGCCAGAAGATAATGCAGGTAAGCTGTTGTTTCATTCAAATCAAAGCTGGGTATATTAATTGTATGAACAAGACCAGTATTGGAGCTTTCATCTGCAATTTCATTAATTCTCTGTAATAACGAGTCTTGCCCTATAAGCACAATCCTAATGAATGTATTTTTCTCTTTAAAACTCATAAGCTGAAAAATAAAACGTAAAGTCTTCTCATTGAGCTTATCTGCATCATCAATAAACAGTATTGGAATTTTCCCAATAAGATTGCAGTGACTGAGATGCTTGTTTATCAGCGCGATAGATTCAGATGTATCATCTGTGTCATTCTGATGTTCCCTTAACATTGATTTAACTAATATGTCAGGGTCAATTTTTGGGGTCGCATCAATTCGACAAGCTAACCAGTCATCATCGGCTGTAACCACGAGATGTTGAGCAAATAATGTCTTGCCAACTTTTTCACGCCCTTTAATTAACAGCACTTGTTGACTGACCTGCAGTAAATGTTTGATCAAATCCAATCGGTGCTGGGTTTCAGCGGAAGTGAAAAATAGTTCTTTACTGTATTTGTTCTGAAATGGATCTTGTGTCAGAGCTAATATCTTGAAATAGTCGTCCGGGGTGAGTGATTGTCTGGCCATACTTACCTATTTTTTAAGAATTACCACAGGCGGGTAATACGACAGGTAGGTTGAAATACCTGTTAAACATACTCTTAGAGGTCTTCTGTCGGACCAACCGTCTCTTTTGGCTCCATACTCAACACATATGATAGTTGCAATGAAAGAGGCTCATAGATTATTAATGCCCTTCCCTGTGCATCATCTTGCTGAATTACTGAAGACTGATCCTCTTCAACAATAGTTAACAGGTTTTCAGTGTTTGTAGCTTCTACTGACTTATCCTGGATTTCATCTAATAATGACTGACGAGCTTCTTTCAAAACACCATTCTCGTAATATTGATATCCGGCAAACGATACTAAAAGCAAAATCAGTATGAAAGTGATACCTCCATAACTTTTACCGCTTATGTCCTTGTTCAGGTTTGCCTGCATTAGTTGACGGGCCAAAATATTAACACCGCCTGGTAAGCCCCCACTGGCTTTATGTAAATATTCTATTTCACTTTCTGTAAATGGTATTTCAATGTTATCCCCGCATGAAGAAAATCTATATTTTAAATAAGCTCCAATTTGATCTTTCGTAAAGCAGGGCATAGAAAGGGTATCAATTGTCCCTTCGGCTAGTTCCTTTAAGCCAGGTTTGGAAATAGTCTCTGTTATTGACTCATTTGCGAAAAAGATAAACCTGAAAAACGCATCGTTGTAACGTAGATCGGCTAATTGAAGAAGAAACTGCAGGGTGCCGAATGATAATTTATGAGCATCATCTATAACAATCACAGGCACTACTTTTTCCTGATAAGACTGTTCAAGATATTTGTGCATCATGCTAATTGATTGGGGAGCACCAATTTCCTTTTCAGGCAATAATTGTTGAATGATTGAATGTGCAATTGATTCTGGTTCTGAGTCAGAATTGGCTATAGTAAAACTTACTTGCCAATCTTTCTCTTTCAATATAAGCAATTTCTGAGCGAGTAAGGATTTCCCTGCTCCTGAGACGGAATTGATAAGTAGCGCTTTTTCGCTGGCCTTTATATGCTGCTTTGCTTCTTTAAGCCTTCGATTTATTTCCGGCGTCAGGTAAATATTTTTATCGATAACATCCAGTGGGAAAGGATCTTTATCCAATCCGTATTCGAGGTAATATTTATTTTCAGAAATTGAATTTTTCATGTCGAAAAAAATATTTTTACCAAGGTCTATTTATCTTTCATTATCCGGTCATATTCCATCATCGCAAACCTGTCAGTCATCCCTGCAATATAATCTTTTACGATACTCTCTCTGCTATAACTTTCATTATCAGTATAACTAGCTGAGATTGTACTTGTTGACCTCTCTGGTAACAAACCTGGATTATCAATAAAGCTATTAAAAAGCTCAACCACGATGTGTTGGGATTTTTCAGCCATTTCTCGAACTTTACTGTGGTTATACAAATTCTTGCTCAGAAAACGTTTTAACTGGATATGCTTTCTGTGCACATCCTCGCCAAGTTTTATAACAATGTCTTCGGAATTTCGTACATCATCTATTGACTTCACCCCAATAGATTGAACTCTTGCTTTACTGGTTTCGATAAGGTCTGTAACCAGATTATTGATCATTCGCCTGATTAATTCGTTACTTAAGCGCTTGCCCTTTATATCTGGCCAGTGATCAGTAACATATTGATAGTGTTCATCAATGATTTCACAATCTCTTAATTCATCGATAGAAATAAGACCAGAACGTAAGCCATCGTCAACATCGTGATTATTGTAAGCTATTTCATCGGCAATATTTGCTACCTGGGCTTCCATACCTGGCTGCAGGTTTTGTTCAAATCGCTGGCCCAGTTCACCCAGGATCTCTGCATTTTTACGTGAACAGTGTTTCAATATTCCTTCCCGAGTTTCGAAAGTCAGATTTAGGCCCGGATATTCTGCATACCTTTCTTCAAGCAAATCTACGACTCTCAATGATTGAAAATTATGTTCAAAACCTCCATGGTCTTTCATGCAAAGATTCAATGCGGCCTGCCCTGCATGCCCAAATGGCGTATGACCGAGATCATGTGCCAGGCATATCGCTTCCGTGAGATCTTCATTCAGCCCTAGCGCACGCGCAACAGTTCTACCAATCTGAGACACTTCAAGAGAATGTGTCAGGCGAGTACGAAACATATCGCCTTCATGATTAACGAATACCTGAGTCTTGTATTCAAGCCTTCTGAAAGCAGAGCTGTGAATAATACGATCCCTGTCTCTCTGATACTGACTACGAAAAGGTGAAGCTTGTTCAGTAAATCGACGACCGCGTGATGATTCATCGCTGGCTGCATATGATGCCAGCGAGAGCATTAATTTTTTCCTTTTACTGAAGAAAATTGCTCAACTGTAAGTTGCAACAAGTTCTCGTCAAATTCATTAGTAACTACCGCGTCACCAATACTTTTCAACACAACCAAAAAGAGTTGCCCATCTTTCGCTTTCTTGTCGACGGACATCAATTCTCTCATATTTGAAATTTCAAATTGTTCTGGCAGCTTTATTGGTAATCCAGCTTTTATAAGCAGGTCCCGAATCCTGGCTAAATCAGTTTCTGTAATCCATCCGCTTCGACAGGATAAATCTGCTGCCATAAGCATTCCCAGACCGACAGCTTCACCATGTAACCAGTCTTTATAATTCAAACCTGTTTCAACTGCATGAGCAAAAGTATGACCAAAATTCAATAATGCGCGTTGACCTTGTTCTCTTTCATCATCGGCAACTACTTCTGCCTTATTCTGGCAGGAACGTTCAATTGCGTATTGCAAACATTCATCATCCCGATCCCTCAAACTTTCTATATTATTCTCCAACCAGGTGAAAAATACCGGGTCTCGAATTAATCCATATTTTATAACCTCAGCCAGTCCAGCTGATAATTCACGGTCGGGAAGTGTGTCCAGCACATCACTATCTGAATATACGGCTATTGGTTGATGGAAGGCACCAATCATATTTTTACCGATCTCATGATTCACCGCTGTTTTTCCACCAACAGATGAATCTACCTGGGCTAGTAAGGTAGTCGGTATTTGAATATAGTTGGCACCTCTTTGATAACAGGCTGCTGCAAATCCTGTTATGTCACCAACTACACCCCCTCCTAAAGCAATAAGAGTACAGTTACGACTGAATTTATTTTCCAGCAATTGAGTAACTATTTCATTCATTACGGTAAGATTCTTGTGTGATTCACCGTCTGCTATTACATAAGATAATGGACTGAAGTCAGCAAGAGTGTCCAATAGTTGAGGCAAGTACAATGAGGCAATCGTGGTATTGCTGACTACCATAACTTGCGAGGAGTGAATAATATTTACAAATAGCTCTGGATCGCCCAGCAAGCCTTTTCCAATAAGGATTGGATAACTCCTCTGACCTAATTCTACTTTAAGTTCTTTCATGGCAAATCCAATTGCTGACAAATTCTATTTACAATCTGTTTAATTATATTGTTGTCTGTCTGAATAACCAGATCTGCAACTTCCTCATACAATGGGACTCTTGTTTCCAGCATTTCCAATATTGTCGCCCTACGATCATCAGTATTTAACAAGGGACGCTTTTTATCTTTGGCAGTTCGATCCATCAGCTTTTCCGGAGAGGATTTTAAGTAAACAACCCGGCCTCTGCTTTTCAGGAATTTTCTATTGCTATCGGACAAAATGGCTCCGCCACCCGTGGCCAATAAGATACCCTTTTTCGCTGTAAGCTCCTCTATCATTTTCGCCTCTCGCTTTCGAAATCCTTCTTCACCTTCAATCTCGAATATTAGAGCGATATCAGCACCGGTTTTCTTTTCTATTTCTCCATCTGAGTCATAGAATTGCATTCCTAGTCGAGATGCCAATTGGCGTCCAATAGTGGTTTTTCCCGATCCCATCGGTCCAATGAGGAATATATTTTGTATTGCTTCCACTGTAATAACGATAGCTTTCTGATTGATTCAAAAGGTCACTGCATTAATCAAAATATAAAGAGTCCATTCAAGAAGATTGAACAGTTCACCAGGCGCATGAATTGACATTTGTAATGTTACCGTATCGCTACAATTAGTTAAATTTTGTTTGGGCAAAAGAATTTTTCATGCATCCTGAATCTCCGTGCTTGCAAATTCAGGATAAAAAAAAAGATGTAGCCGAAGCTACATCTTTCTCTAGAGGTACTAACGATTACGTTTTTTATTATTATATTTTCAATTCTTCCTTAATGATTTTCGGTGTTACAAAAATCAACAACTCACTTCTGGCATTTTCCACCCTGGTTTTCTTAAACAGAAATCCTAGTACTGGTAGTTCACCGAAGAAGGGGACTCGGTCTGAAGATTTTCTATCGACCTGACTATAAACCCCGCCCAGAACAACGGTCTCACCATCATCAACCAACACCTGAGTACTCACCGACCTTGTATTGATTGGCGGCACACCCAGCACGTCGGGAGAACCTCGTGTATCCTGATTTACCATCAAATCCAGTAAGACCCGATTGTCCGGTGTGATTTGCGGTGTCACTCTTAAAGCCAACACGGCTTTCTTAAAAGAAACTGAAGTTGCACCGCTGGATGAAGCTTCCTGAAAGGGTATTTCTACGCCTGACTCTATCACGGCTTCCGTCTGATTTGAGGTAATAACTTTTGGGCTGGCGATATCTTCACCACGTCCTTCTGCCAGTAAAGCTGAGAGTTCCAGTTGCAATAGATAGGAACCAATTTTTCCAACTGCCAGACCTATACCAGAAGTTGCACCTGCAACAGGCAGGTTAACCAGTAAGTCATCTGCACCATGATTAAATGCTGTGGGTGCTCCAAAATCTCTTGGCCCAACGACATTACCTCCTCCCAGTGCGAACAATTCGCCGGCAGTCTGATTTGACTGATCCGAATGTTTGCTATAACCGAACTGTACACCCAGATCTCTGGTAAAACTTTCATCTGCATTAACAATGCGAGATTCGATCATTACCTGTCTTATAGGTATATCTAGTTTCGACACCATTGACCTTATAGATTCAAGGCTGCCTGCCACATCCTGAATAATCAGGGTATTTGTGCGCTCATCAATAGTGACATTGCCTCTATCAGACAGCAGATTGTTCTCACCTGTCTGAATCAAACTCGCCAGTTCTGATGCTTTGGCATAATTTATTTGTACAAATTCAGTACGCAATGGAGCTAATTCTTCAACCTGTCTTTGTGACTCCAGTTCCAGCTTCTCTCTGGCAGCGATTTCCTCCTGAGGCCCTACCATCATGACGTTTCCAGCCTGACGCATACCCAGACCTCTCGCCTTAAGAATAATGTCAAGTGCTTGATCCCACGGAACATTCTTTAATCGCAGGGTAACACTACCGCTAACAGTATCACTGGCTACTAAATTCAAACCGGTAAAATCAGCAATTAACTGAAGGACAGCTCTTACTTCAATGTTTTGAAAATTCAAAGACAGGCGCTCACCGGTATATCCAAACTTTTTCTTTTTGCTGGCTTCTTCCTCTTCCACGGACAATGGTCGAACTTCCAATGTAAACACATCGTCAGATTGATAAGCCATATGATCATATTGCTCACTGACTGTGCTGATGCGCATACGCGTACCATTGCCATAGGCTGAAGTATCTACTTCCTTCACGGGAGTAGCGAAATCTATAACATCCAGACGTCTATCAAGATTTGAAGGTAAATTTGTAGCAATAAAATCGACTACTATTTGACCAGACTCCTGACCCAAATTAACACTAATTGATGGATCAGAAAGTTTAACAATTATTCGGCCCTCTCCACCTTCCCCTCTTCGAAAATCTATGTTGTCAATACTTGACGATCCGGAAGCAGACCCGCTGGATGCTGTTGTACTATCCACAGAAGGACTTCCTGCTCCCAGGGTAACTAATACAACATTATCTTGAAGCTGAATATCATAGGAAACTGAATTGACCAGATTTACCACTACACGTGTTCGCCCGGCAGCTTCTACCGCCGTCACACTATGTGCCATGCCTATACCAATAGTCTGGCTTTTTTCTTCCAGATTCAGGTTAACATTTGGTAAGTCAATTGCGAGCCTGGCTGGATTATCAATAGTGAAGTTGACTGGCTCCTCCTGCAAAGCTTCTGAAAACTGCAAACTAAGTTGCACCTTTTCACCAGGCAGAGCTGAATAACTTATGTCATTCAAACTAACTTCAGCAAAGGCAGTCGTTGTACTAAAGAACATTGCACAGGTCAGGACCATGCCAATTGACCTTACTGTCCTGCTTATTAAAAGCGTATTCAAATACACTCTGAACATCTTGATTGTTTTAGTTTCAATCATATTTTGCCACCCCATTACATTTATTCTTCAACGAGCACAATTGCAGCCTGTCGCTCATCCCATCGACCATTGCTGTCCTGAACGATTTCCCGTAACTCGATTCGATCTTCAAATACATTGATGATCTTACCGATGTTACGCCCCATATAATTGCCTACTTTAACTCTGTGCACGGTATTATCCGGATCATTGATGATTGCCCAGTTTTCGTTAGCATTCTCCAATGTACCTACCATCCTCAAGCTATCCAATTCAAATTGTTCCAGTTCTTCACGATTCCTGTTGCGAATTTCTGCTTCCATTTCTTTCGTCAAGCCAGTGTCTTTTACTTCGACTAACTCCTCGCTACGTAATTTGTAGAAAGAGACAAAAGGATCTCGTGAGTTTTTGTCTGCAGACATATAAGCATATGCTTCATATGGCTTGATCTCAGGCAATGGTTGAATCCTGCCGCCTGGGCGAGCTAATACTTCCTGAGTCCATTGATCCAGATCACTTATGTCCGTAGAAACACAGCCACCGACCACAAGCAATGACGCCACAGCAATTAAATGACAAATTTGATTTTGGAATAATTTATTTCTCACGGCTTTATCCCTCTTCTTCTTCAATGGCGCGATACGTTTTCGCTGTCGCTGCCATCGTCAATTCGCCAGGACGATTGCCTGTAAAATTAATTTTTATATTGTGAGTAGTTACAATTCTGGGTAATGCCGCGATGCCACTGACAAACTCGCCCAATTGGTGATAGCTACCCTTTACCTTGATGCTTATAGGCAGTTCAGCATAGAACTCTGTAGGTACTTCACTCAATGGTTGAAATAATTCAAACTCGAGACCTGAAGAAAGTCCTGTCTGGGAAATATCTACCAACAAACCTGCAACCTCTGTTTTGTTGGGCAATTGTCTTACCATATCGCCGAAAGATTGTTCCATTTCCTTCATTTGTTCACGCAAAGGCCTCAGATTGGCAGTCTTTTTCTGCTTTCTTTCAAAGATTTCCTTTTGCTCTATCTCCTGGGACTCGACAGTAGCAAGTTCTACTCTTTGCTCACTGATATCAAAGTGGTACCCGGCATATACAAGGGCTACAAAAAGAATAGCTATTAAGGCTAACTGAATTGGTAATGGCCAGACTCCGGGGTTATTCGGATCTAGATTGTTAAGATCATCAATGAGACTCATATGTCGTCTTCCTCTGATGTTTTCGGAATCACCTGAGTAAATCGTAGTATAAAAACGCTCACTCGAACTTCACCAGCGTTTTCAACCTTGATGATGTCAAGCGCAGGTGAAGTCAACCATTCTGATGACTCCAGGTTACGCATGAATGACGAAACACGTGCATTAGATTGCGCTTCTCCATTGATAGTAATGGAAGATCCACTTTGGGAAATTTCAGTAACACTTACTCCCTCAGGTAAACTCCCGACCAATTCATCAAAAAATCGAACTATTAAAGGTCTATTACCCTGCAGCTGTTCAATTGCTCGCATTCGGGCTAACAGCTTTTTCTTTTCATTTTCCAGCTCTTTGATTTCTTCTATTTTTGTATCCAGCTGGACAATCTGATTTTCCAGAAATGTGTTACGATTTTGCTGTGCCTCAATCAATTGTGAGTGATAAACATGTACAACTATCACTACCACTGCAGCCAGTACCGCGCCAACCCCAAGCATCACAAAAAACTCTTGCGTCTTTTCTTTGCGTTGGACCTCACGCCAGGGAAGTAGATTAATTCTAGCCATTAGTCGATTCCCCTCAATGCCAAACCACAAGATATCATCAGTGACGGGGCATCATTTGCCAAAACCAGCGCCGGTACCTTTGATGCCAGCGACATATTTGCGAAAGGATTGGCAACAATTGTTGGTATACCAATCTTTGATTCGATCAGTTCGCCTATACCTTCTATCGATGCACAACCACCAGCCAATATCAAATGATCAATATTTGTTATGGAACCAGATGAATAGAAAAATTGTTGTGCCCTGCTTATCTGTTGCGCCATGGAATCTTTGAAAGGTTCCAGCACTTCCGGGCCGTAATTATCTGGTAAACCACCCTGCCTCTTGGCTAATGCGGCTTCTTCATAAGACAGACCATACCTACGCTGAATTTCTTCAGTAAGCTGTGCACCACCGAATTGTTGTTCTCGAGCATAAATAATCTTGAGATCTTCCAATACACTAAAAGTTGTCACCGATGAACCAATATCGGCAACAGCAATAATTTTATCTTCTCCACCACCAAGTTGATCGCGTACGATCATAGCCACCGTGTTTTCAAGGGAGAAAGCTTCGACATCAACTACTTTTACATCAAGTCCGCCGAGTTCTAATGTTGCTACACGCAGATCAACATTTTCGCTTCGCGATGCCGCCAACAGTACATCAACTCTATCCGGGTTATCCGCAGATGGTCCAATCACCTCAAAATCCATCGCCACCTCTTCCAGCGGAAAAGGAATGTATTGATCGGCTTCGACTTCAATTTGATTTTCCAGATCGGCTTCGGAAAGGTCCGCTGACATCTGAATAACTTTGGTAATAACTGTAGCCCCCGCGACGGCGACGGCTGCTGTTTTTAGCTTGGTACCAGACTTTTTAACCGCTCTACCGATAGCCTCGCCAACCTGGTCCATATCGGTTATATTTTTATCTACGACACAATTTGCGGGAACTGGCTCAACAGCGTAGCTTTCCACACGATAAGTACCGCCACTTTTGCTTAATTCAAGCAACTTTATTGCGGTAGCGCTGATATCAATTCCAATCAAAGGATTCGATTTTTTCTTAAAAGGTAACAAGGTTTTTTCCTTTTATTGTGGCTAGTTATCTATCATTTGTATAATGGACATTAACTTCTTTGCGCAACTATAGTCAATAAAAAATAAAAAACAATTAATTAATACTGTTATCCGTAAAAACCATAGGGAATTTACAATTATCCTAATTTTTACCATATCTTGGATATATTTCATTTAAACTACACAACATGTTGAGGTTTACATTCAATTTAGCGCTTTCCATGGTCGTCATTGGCATTATTTCCATGTCAATTCTTATGCTGTATGTACTGCCAGATTTACCGGAAATAGACACTTTGAGGGATGTTCGCCTGCAAGTGCCATTGCGCATATATAGTCAAGATGGCTCACTTATTTCTGAATATGGAGAGAAACGTCGTACACCAATTGATATTAGTGATGTACCTGTACCCTTAATTAAGGCTTTTCTTGCTGCTGAGGATGACCGCTTTTATGAACATCCCGGTGTTGATTGGCAAGGCATACTCCGGGCTGTAGTAAATCTCATCAAAACCGGTGAGAAAACCCAGGGTGGCAGCACTATCACTATGCAGGTAGCTCGAAACTTTTTCCTTAGTAGAGAAAAATCCTATATGAGGAAAATTAATGAGATTTTTCTATCGTTCAAAATTGAAAACGAATTAAGCAAAGACGAGATACTGGAACTTTATCTGAATAAAATTTACCTCGGTCAACGAGCATACGGTGTTGCAGCTGCTGCGCAGGTCTACTATGGCAGTGATATCAAGGATCTTGAATTACCCCAAATCGCATTAATTGCAGGCCTGCCTAAGGCACCCTCTACCACCAACCCGGTAAGTGCTCCAAAGAAAGCACGAATTCGCCGTAATTATGTCCTCGGACGAATGCTAGCCAGAGCCTATATCAGTGAAGCGGAATATAAACTGGCAATTGAAACGCCAATTACCGCCAGCCTGCACAGCCCGGACATACAGGTTGAAGCACCTTATGTTGCTGAAATGGTAAGGAAATTTCTTACTGAGGAATTTGGAGAAGAAGCGTATAGCAATGGCTACAAGGTCTTTACAACTATCCGCGACAAAAATCAGACCGCCGCAAACCATGCGCTACGCTCTGCCTTACTCGAATATGATGAACGCCATGGTTATAGAGGCGCAGAATATCATCACGATCTCTCAGAGAATACGGATGAAGAAAAATGGAAACAGCTTCTTGCAGCATATCCTACAATTGGTGAACTCTATCCTGCGCTGGTTATTGGAATCAGAGAGCAGTCCATCTCCGCATACGTCACCGGCATCGGCATTATTGATATTGAGTGGACCGGGCTTCAGTGGGCAAGAAAATATCTTTCCGAAAATAGACGCCAGGCAACACCTTCTGTTGCAGAAGAAATTGTAAGCGCAGGAGATGTCATTCGAATAATTGAAGATGAAGAGGGTCAATGGAGATTATCGCAAATTCCGGCAGTGGAAGGTGGATTGGTCTCACTCGAACCTGACACTGGCGCAACGCTCGCTGTTGTTGGCGGTTTTGATTTTCAACGAAGCAAGTTTAATCGGGTTACTCAAGCCTATCGACAGCCTGGCTCCGGTTTTAAACCTTTTATTTATTCTTCTGCACTGGAAAAGGGTTACACAGCAGCAAGTAGAATAAATGATGCGCCGATAGTATTTGATGATCCTGGTATTGAAGATATCTGGCGACCGGAAAATTATAGCGGCAAGACCTATGGTCCAACACGTATCCGCGAAGCGCTGATTCGCTCCCGAAACCTGGTCTCAATTCGACTTTTGCATGCGATTGGTATTCCCTGGGCGATGGATCATATTGCCAAATTTGGCTTTGATACAGACAAACTTCCGGGAAATCTTTCACTGGCATTGGGTAGTGGTGCCATCTCCCCATGGCAACTTGCGAGCGCATATTGCATCCTGGCAAACGGTGGTTACAAAGTAGAACCTTATTTTATTGATCGCATTGAATCTTATAACGATGAGATCATTTTCCAGGCGAGCCCACTTGTTATATGCCGTGATTGTGACTTGCCTGCCGAGATGCCCGAGGAAAGCAGTAATATAGATGATGAAATAGCTGAACCTGCCGAATCTGCTGATGAAGCAAGTGAAGTAGCAGCTGATATCGATGAAAACAACGAAGAAGAATTAACAATTAATTATTCTCCCCAGGTTATCAAACCTCAGAACATCTGGATCATGCAATCCATGATGCGCGATGTTATTCAGCATGGCACAGGACGAAAAGCCAAGGCCCTGAAAAGATCGGACCTGGCAGGTAAAACCGGCACAACTAATGATCAGCGTGATGCATGGTTTTCTGGTTTCAATTCCTCACTGGTAACTATCTCATGGGTAGGCTTCGATCAGTTCAAACCATTGGGAAATGGGGAAACTGGCGGCAAAGCGTCTCTGCCGATGTGGATCAAGTACATGAAAGTGGCACTGGAAGATGTACCCGAAATTAAACGCGACCCACCAGGCGGCATGCTTAATCTACGCATAAACAAAAAAACTGGCCTGGCTACCAGTTCAAATGATCCAGATGCTTTTTTTGAAATTTTTCGAGTAGAGCATGCTCCGGCTCCCAATAATCAGGAATCTGATCCAGACCCCTATAATCCGGATGATCAGGACGTCATTACACCGGAATTATTTTAGAATTACTGCAAAGGTCTGTTATGTCCACACGCATCAAGTCTTCGCAAAAATTGCGAATGGAAATCGCTGAGGTCGCGGCGAAACTTATTGCTGTAGATGGAGCACTTGATTATCACACAGCAAAGAGAAAAGCAGCTATCCAGCTTGGTTTATCTTCAAACAAAAACTTGCCCGCAAACCATGAGATTGAAAAAGCTTTAATCAGCTATCAAAACCTGTTTCAGGTGGACACTCATGAGAGCCAGTTGCAAGAGTTACGAAAGCAGGCAATCCAGGCGATGAAAATGCTTCGCCAATTTAAACCTTTACTTGTAGGCCCTGTTGCAAGCGGAACAGCAACCCGCAACTCGGAAATAATCCTGCATTTGTATTCTGATCAGCTTGAACAGGTAGGTTTGTTTCTTGCAGATCAAGGTATACCCTATTCACTTGCCGAGAAGCACGTAAAAATCAATACCGCACAAAGTATCGTTTTTCCGACATACAACTTCATTGCAGATGAGACATCAATTTGTCTTGTGGTGATGTCTGAAAAAGACAAGAACCTGAATCCGATCAGCTCGATTGACAATAAACCTATGATTTCTGCAAATTTGCAGGAAACCATCAGAATGACTGAATCAAGCTGTAGTTCTTTACAATAATAATATTTATGATATTCGCGCGAAAAGTATGCACATACTGAACATAGCCTTGCCAGTACCTCTTCGCCGAAGCTTTGACTATGCACCTGGTAATAATATTGCGATCGAAAGTCTAAAACCCGGCATGCGTATTCTTGTTCCTTTTGGAAAAGGAAAAGAAAGAGTTGGTATGCTAATAGGGATATCTAATCACACTAATGTTGTAGCAAATAAAATAAAGAAAATTTCATCCGTCATCGATCAGATACCCATCCTGTCAAAATCGGATCTTAAACTTTTGCAATGGACAGCAGATTATTACCACCACCCCATCGGCGAAGTTATTTTCAATACACTTCCAGCCTTCCTTAAGCGGGGCAAACCAGCCGAATCGAAAAAAGTCTATTATTGGTGCTTATCCGAAACAGGGAAAAACTTTGATCCGCAAACGCTAAAGCGGGCACCCAAACAAATTGCCCTGCTCAATTTACTGGCATCACATCCACACGGACTTGCCCTGGCCGAAATCGAATCGCAACTCCTGCACGCACGCACACCCTTACAGGCTCTACATAATAAAGGTCTGATTGAAAAAATTGAGTCCTCGTCTGGTCCAGGCACTCCTACCACAGACAAGGTCGAAATAAAGCTTAACAATGAGCAAAGGCAGGCAAGTAAGCAGGTTATTCGCTCGCTCTCTTCGAAGTCGGTATTTTTACTTGATGGTGTTACCGGAAGCGGTAAAACAGAAGTCTATATTGAGATCATGCAGGCAGTTATTGCCGAGGGAAAACAAATCCTCATCCTTTCACCTGAGATTGGCCTGGCACCTCAACTCATCGACAGGATCACATCTCGATTACAAACAAATGTAGCGGTTTTGCATTCCGGTCTTTCCGATAGTGAGAGATTACAGGCCTGGGTAGACGCAAAAACCGGTAAGGCCTCCATAATAATCGGTACTCGATCTGCAATATGGACACCATTAAAAAATCCCGGCCTTTTCATTGTTGACGAAGAACATGACCTGTCTTACAAACAGCAAGACGGACTCAGATATTCAGCCAGAGATGTTGCCATCATGCGAGGTCAGCTAAGTAAGTCACCGGTTTTACTTGGCTCAGCAACACCTTCTGCAGAGTCCCTGCAAAATGTTCAACTCGAAAAATTCTCCTTACTTACCCTGAACAAACGTGCCGGCGAAGCAAACACCCCTTCGATCGAGATCATTGATTTGCGTAATCGGGCAATGCAAGGATCTGTGTCGCAAACACTGATACACGCTATCAAGAAAGAACTGTCTGAAAAAAATCAGGTGATGCTATTTCTTAATCGTCGAGGCTATTCCCCCACAATAATGTGCCATCATTGTGGCTGGATTGCAGATTGTGATCGCTGTGATATGCATATGACATATCATAAACGTCGCAATACCTTGTCGTGTCATCACTGTGATCATCAAATTGCTTTACCCAATAATTGTCCGGAGTGTAATGGTGAGCAATTACTGGAACTTGGACATGGCACAGAGCGTCTAACGGAAACACTAACGGAGTGTTTTCCAAAAGCCAGAGTATTAAGAATTGATCGGGACAGTACCCGTCGTAAGGGTTCAATGGAGCTTATGATTAATAGCATCAATGCTGGCGATGCTGATATTCTAATTGGCACACAAATGCTGGCAAAAGGTCATCATTTCCCGAAACTGACCTTAGTTGGAATCATTGATGCCGATGGTGGCCTGTGTAGTACAGATTTCCGTGCCAGTGAACGCATGGCACAACTATTTGTTCAGGTAAGTGGGCGCGCAGGCCGCGCGAATAAGCCTGGTACTGTTATGGTTCAAACTCACTTTCCTGATCATCCACTACTCAAGTCTTTAATAAGTAATGGATACAGGGAATTTGCTAATGTGTTATTGCAAGAGCGTGAACAGGCAAACTTGCCACCGTTCAGTTACCTGGCACTACTACGTTCAGAGGCTCACCACCAGCATCAGACCAGGGAATTCCTGCAAAAGGCAAGTGTCCTGCTTAATCAACAGGGGCGGCAGATGGAAATTTTTGGGCCTGTACCTGCCCCAATGGAAAAAAGAGCTGGCAAAATTCGTATGCAACTACTAGTACAATCAAATAACCGCAGTTTATTGAGACAGGCTATGCACACCTGGAGTATGGCAATCGAAAAATTACCAGCGGCGAAAAAAGTCAGATGGTCTCTGGATATAGACCCACAGGACATGATGTGAAGCTCATAAGTAAACACTTCACACTTCCATTTTATCTTCAGCTATTACAAACTACATGAGTTAAAGCGAAATTGGATGCACATGTGAAATTATTTATAGCTGTTTTCCTGCTGATCATAACAACTTCAGTTGCGGCACTGGATGTCAGGATTACCAATGATCTCGAATCAGTCGAGGTAAGACACAAGGGACAGAAAGTTCTTATCCAGAGAATTCAGGATATTGATAATACCGTAGACCCCGCCTATGCACGCACATCGAGAAGATGTCCGCCTTTTTGTGTTCAGCCTGCCAGCATTGCGGATGGAGTGGAAACCATCGCTGAAATTGAGGTCCTGGATTACCTTAAAAAAAGCAGCGAAGGTGACGATTCTATACTGGTCATTGACTCGCGCACACCAGACTGGCTGCTTAACGGCACCATTCCCGGTAGTGTAAATATTCCATGGACCTTACTTAATCCAGAGTCCGGTGCAGACCCATTTGAAATTGCCGATATTCTGGAAAATAGATTCGGAGCTCGTTCGCAGGAAGGACTGTGGGATTTTTCCTCAGCCAAAACCCTGGTTCTTTTCTGCAATGGTATCTGGTGTGGACAGTCGCCATCGAACATACGTACCCTGCTACGCTTCGGCTACCCGCCAACTAAACTGAAATGGTATAGAGGTGGCATACAAAACTGGGAAAATCTTGGCTTAACCACTGTAGAATAGCTGCCTTCCATTAATACAGTATCAAATGCGATCGAACTATGCCTCGCGATTATAAAAATACGAAAAAAAGCGCTCCGAATAAAAAGGAGTCAAAACTCAGCAGCCTGTTGACCTTTCTCAGTGGTTTATCTCTGGGTTTACTGGTCGCGGTATTCGTATTTTTCTATGGTGATAACCTGGCTAGTTACTTTCAGATACAAAGGCATGTTGCGATACAAAGCAATAATGATTCTACAAAAATGGAAGAGAATACGACCGCTATCCCGGAACCTACTTTTGAGTTCTATAATATTTTGCCCAATAAAGAAGTAGATATATCGGCCTGGGTTACCAAAGAAACAGAAAAGGAAAATACCAGTCCATCAGATGAAGAAGGAAATTACATTCTACAGGTAGGCTCCTTTAAGCAATATAAAGCTGCCGATCAGGTCAAAGCCAGGCTGGCTTTGTTAGGCTTCCAGGCTCATATTGAAACCGGCGTAATCAATGGGGAAGGTACTTATCGTGTTCGCATAGGGCCTTATAAAACACGAACAAAGTTAAGAGAAGCTCGTGAACGTTTGCTAGCGAATAATCTGGATTTTATCCAAATGCGCCTGTAGGCGAAAATTGCTACAAGCTTTTACCGATTTATAAAGCCTTATGGGAACCGTCACACTGCGGTTGATTTGCTGTCTTTTTACACCCACATAGATAGGCGCTTCCGGTTTTATCGGCAGTATAAGATAGCGGCACAAAACTTGTACCCTGATGAGAACCATCACAAAAAGGTTGTTTGCTGCTACGACCACAAGTACACCAATGGTAAGTTTTACCTTCTACCACTTCCACTTGATAAGGTGCTTTTTGCGCAACAATTGCTTCCTCACTCATGATTTTATTCCCCTGTTAATTATCAGAACCCCAAGTTGGATTCGGAATTAGAACGCATAATATACGCTGCGTCTAACGAAACCCTGAGAATTAGTATAATTGAAATGGAGCGGGTGATGGGAATCGAACCCACATTCTTAGCTTGGGAAGCTAATGTTCTGCCATTGAACTACACCCGCAATATCCGCTAAAACTCTAATGCTTTTTCTATAGCAGTCAACCGATGTCTATAGTGATTACTTAAGTTAAGCGAGAATGTTATTTATTTCGTTAGGGATAAATTGGTGTAAAATCACTCTGATCATGTCCCAGGTAGACGTCTGGAGTGTGATATATACAGTCAAACCCATAAAACAATACTATAATCAAAGGGTTAAATGAAAAGCACACAAGCCTCAAAAGCCCTGGTTCTGCAATGGATGGCAAACGTATGACGGGGAATTCACCTACTATTGTTGTAGTAGATGACAGTCCTACTGTTAAGGCCCTGTTTGAGCGCGGCATTATTGACTGCCAGATCGAATTAAAAGTATTTAGATCTGCTGACAATGCCTGGACTTATCTTGAAGCTATAAGCCCAGCCTTGTTATTCCTTAACATAAAAATGCCCGGTAAGGATGGACTGACTTTTCTTAAGGAATTGAGACATTTACCGCTTCACAAAGAAACATCTGTTGTTATGATAAGCTCAAAGGATTACGCTCAAGATCGCTCGGTGGCAGAAAAGCTAGGTGCGTTAGAGTTTATTACCAAGCCAATGCCGATACAGGTGATTACAGATGTCATACACAAATATTTACAACCTACTAAGACAACATAGCGAATTTTCCCTATGAGTGATGCATATCTCCGTTTTTGGGGTGTGCGTGGTTCATATTCCGCTCCTTTCGAATCACATCTTGGTGTAGGTGGTAACACCTCTTGCGTTGAAGTCCGGGTTGATGACCAGATAGTTATCTGTGATGCAGGGACCGGCATCATTCCATTAGGAAATGAATTGATGGCGCAAAGTAAGATCCGCAACTTACTTGTTATCCTGACTCATTATCATTGGGATCATATTTGTGGTTTACCATTTTTCGTGCCCGCTTTTGTTCCTGACTGGAATATAGATTTTTTTGGTCCTGGTCAATGCGATGATGAAATCAAGGAACATGTCTCCGCACAAATGCAGGCACCTTATTTTCCTGTAGGTACTGAAACCTGGCTAGCGAACGTAAATTACCTGAAACCAACTAAAAATCAGGAAATAGCCCAGGGACCGATTTCCTTTGAATATCACAACGTTCATCACCCTGGCACTACCTACGGTTATCGAATTAAGGCCATGGGTAAATCAATTCTTTATATTTCCGATAATGAATGTTCGTACCTGGGTAAATCTATTGATCGAAAGTCTGATGAATTGACAGAGGAAGAGAAGCAGCTATATGAAGAAATGAAAAAGGAAGAACATTTGGCGGAAATTGAAATGGTAAAAGATGCAGACATACTAATTCATGACGCTCAATATACGCCGGAAGATTATGAGAAAAAACGGGGATGGGGTCATTCCTGTTACATTGATACTGTAAATATTGCTATTGAAGCGGGAGTTAAAGAACTTTACCTTTATCATCACGATCCAAACTATGATGATGATGCAATGGAAAAAATTCACCAACATTCATTGAGCATTATCGAAGAAAAAAATTCCTCATTAAAATGTTTCATAGCCCGAGAAGGCCTGATAGTAGATCTCTCCTGATTGCTTATATTTCATTAGCAGTCACATTATGTATTAACACAATATCAATAGCATTGGCTCGCTTATACCTGATGACATTTCAATTTCAGGCAACGAGCAGTATTTTGGAAAAAATAAAGTAGTGGATAATGAAAAAACCCAGCGTCCAGTCCGAAGTTATGTCCTCAGGCAGGGCAGGCTGACTTCAGGTCAGGCATATGCACTGGAAAATTACTGGAGCCTATATGGCATTGAGTTTTCAAAAGCGAAGTTAGATCTGGATGTCGTATACGGTCGTAGTTCACCGAAGATCCTCGATATTGGCGTTGGTATGGGCAATACCAGTGTCAGCCTGGCTTTGGCTCATCCAGAAAATGATTATCTTGCAGTAGAGGTACATCAACCCGGCGTAGGTAGTCTGCTCAGACTAATTCAGGAAGAAGGCATCAAAAATCTCCGTGTAATTTGTCATGATGTTGTAGAAGTACTATCACAGCAAATACCTGAGCGAAGTATTGATCAGGTATATATTTTTTTTCCTGATCCCTGGCCAAAGAAACGGCATCATAAAAGAAGATTGATTAGCTCTGATTTTTTATCATTACTCATTCCGAAGTTGACATCACATGCCCGGATATTTATTGCAACCGACTGGCAGGACCTGGCAGAACATGTAATAAAAGTTTGTGATAGTCACCCTGGCCTTATTAATCTCGCCGGAAAGGGAAATGCGGTTCCTCGACCCACATGGCGACCATTAACGAAATTTGAACAACGCGGAAAACGATTGCAGCACCCGGTTTGGGATTTTATTTACGCACTTTCCTGACAGTATAAATCTTGAAAAGAAGTGATGGCCTGAAACTCTGCGGTATCACGCACCGGCGCTTGGCTACTGGGTTGAGCAATACTGAGTAGATGACGAATACCATGCCGCTGAGCCGATCTTAGTACCTGCAAATTATCATCTATAAGGACAGTTGTATCTTCTGCAAAACATAGTTCATCTGTCAATTTCTCCCAAAACAACACATCTTCTTTCGGAGAACCAAAGCTATGCGCATTAAACATATGATCAAAATGACATTCCAGTCCTGTTTGCTCCATCTTCAGGCTGATAAATTTTTCGTGCGAATTTGTTACCAAAACAATATTCTTTTTAATAGACCCCAGGAATTCCAGAAACTCTTCAACATAGGGTCGCGGCTGAATTAAATGTTCGATACCCTTATTAATCTCGAATACATCCATATCTAATTGCTCTGACCAGAAATCGAGGCAATACCAGGGCAAAGTTCCTTCTGTATTTTGAAAAATGGGTATGAGTTTCTTTTTTGCAGTCTCAACATCCATACCATTGCGTTCCCCCCACTTCAGTGGAAGCTGTACCTGCCAAAAATAATCGTCAAAATGCAAATCCAATAATGTACCATCCATGTCCAGCAATACTGTTTTTACATCATCCCAGTTAATCATTATGAAAGATAAATAGACCCTAGTAATTTTTGATTATAAATTTAGCCTTAAGACCATTTTGTGAGGAGCACATTTTGAACACCGATTCACCTGAACTTCTGCCAGCGGTAATCAGTATCGCGGAAAATGCCGCCAACGAAATACTTGAAATTTATCAAAGTGATTTCTCTGTGGAAAACAAAGAGGACAACTCTCCTCTTACAGAAGCTGACATGGCTTCACACAAAATAATCATAGCAGGTTTGAGTAATCTAACACCTGATATCCCCATTCTTTCAGAAGAGTCTGCGTCAATTCCGTTTGAAACCCGACGAAACTGGCAGCGCTATTGGCTGATTGATCCTCTGGATGGCACTCGCGAATTCGTCAAACGCAACGGAGAATTTACGGTCAATATCGCCCTGATAGACAATCATCAGCCTGTCCTTGGAGTAGTGTATGTTCCTGTTAGCAGAGATTGTTATTTTTCAAGCAAAGGAAATGGGGCATACAAACAGGTCAATGGGGAGGCTGCTACGAAAATAAAAACTAAACCTTCTTCAGGTGAGACTTTTATTGTAGCCGGTAGTCGGTCCCACGGTAGTGAACAACAACAAAACTTTTTTACTGCATTGGGCGACGATGTCGAAGTCATTGCCATTGGCAGTTCTCTTAAACTTTGTCTTGTTGCTGAAGGCAAGGTTGATATATATCCCCGTTTCGGACCAACTTCAGAATGGGATACAGCCGCTGCCCATGCTGTTGTTTTGGAGGCCGGTGGTGTCGTCACTGATACTCAACTTAAGCCGCTCGAGTACAACCGGAAAGAATCAATTTTGAATCCGTATTTCCTGGTGATTGCTGATACGAATTTTAACTGGAAACCATATCTGGAACAGGTTTAGACGATTCGTCTGCTTATTGTTGCTTACGATATTATGAAGAAGTATGAATACGCTTAATCAAAGCAAATTACCAAATCCAGTCGATGCTGGATTTTATATGCCAGCTGAATGGGCCCGGCACACTTGTACCTGGATGGCATGGCCCTGTCGAGAAGGTTTGTGGAACGATGAACAGGCTACAAGACAAAGCTACGCCGATGTAGCCAATGCCATCGCCCGTTTTGAACCAGTGAAAATGCTTATGCAGTCCCGATATGTTGACGATGCACGTCATCTACTGGGAAAAAATATTGAGATTATTGAAATGGAAATCGATGACTCCTGGGCACGCGATACTGGTCCTAACTTCCTGGTTAATAATAAAGGTGAGTTAGCCGGTTCCTGCTGGACATTCAATGCATGGGGAAACAAGTATGAACCCTATGATCAGGACGCATTAATGGGTTCGAGAATTCTGGAACTGGAAGAAGCCAGGATATATAGATCCGAACTCATTGCTGAAGGAGGTGGCATTACAGTTGATGGTGAGGGAACCGTTATAACTACCGAGTGCTGCTTCCCGAATTCAAATCGCAATCCCGATTGGTCAAGAGAGGAGATTGAAAACGAGTTATGTCGGACCCTGGGTGCTGAAAAAGTCATCTGGATACCCGGGGACGCGGAAGAAGTGGAAACCGATGGACATATTGACCTTTCAGCGGCTTTTATTAAACCCGGCCTTGTTCTTTTAGAAATAGCTTCTGATCCATCTGATCCTCGTTATTATATTGGCCAACAACATATCACCGCTTTAACTGATCAGGTCGATGCAAAGGGTCGTCCCCTGCAACTGGAATTCATTTC
>JABHFC010000099.1 GCA_018676275.1 Gammaproteobacteria bacterium
CACGCTGAATATTCTCAATAAGCGCCATGCACATTGCAGTTTGATCATCGATTTGACGCAAAACCACAGGTACTTCGTGCAAACCAGCCAATTGCGCTGCACGCCAGCGTCTTTCTCCAGCGATAATCTCGTATTTATCACCTTTTTTGCCAATAGGTCGTACCAATATAGGCTGCACAACACCCTGGGCCTTGATGGAATTGGCCAGGTCCTGCAATGCTTCTTCCTTAAAATCTGTGCGCGGCTGGTATTGGCCTCTTTGCATAAGGTCAACAGGTAAAAAGCGTAATTCTTCATTTCCCTCAATCGAGCCCAGCTCCTCTGAACTACGCGTGCCCAGAAGTGCATCAAGCCCTTTACCCAAACCTCTTTTCTTTGCCGCCACTACACTAACTCCTTAAAGCAACCAATGACGAAAGTAGAAATCTCATGCTGCCTTACCTTCGCGATTCAACATCTCGCCCGCCAAAGCCAGGTAGGCAAGTGAACCTTTTGAAGCACGATCATACTTTATAACAGGCATACCATGACTGGGTGCTTCCGCCAGACGTACATTACGTGGAATTATAGTGCGATAGACCTTATCGCCGAAATGTTCCAGCAATTGTGCTGAAACCTGGTTCGCGAGATTATTACGAGGGTCATACATGGTTCGTAGCAAACCTTCCACGCGTAAATGCGGATTCAGGAATTTGCGAATTTTCTCAATAGTTTCGAGCAAGGCCGTTAGACCTTCCAGCGCATAATACTCACACTGCATGGGAATAATCACCGCATCAGCTGCTACCAATGCGTTTATTGTTAGCATGTTCAGAGACGGTGGACAGTCTATAAAGATGAAGTCGTAATCATCCTTAACACTTTCAAGAGCATTGCGTAGCCGGATTTCACGGGCAATCTCATCCAGAAGACCAATTTCTGCGCCAGTCAAATCAGCATTACTCGGTAACAGCTGATAATCACCCTCTGCTGAATTCACCATGGCTTCATTGACGGTTTTTTCTCCCATCAAAACATCATAGCTGGAAAGCTCAAGCTCGGATTTTTCAAGACCACTACCCATAGTCGCATTGCCCTGTGGGTCCAGATCTATCAGCATCACCCGCCTTTTCGTTGCTGCCAGCGACGCGGCCAGATTGACGCTAGTAGTGGTTTTACCGACACCACCTTTCTGATTGGCAATTGCAATTATTCTGGTCACGTTAATTAAAGCAGTCGAGCTGTAAAAAAAGGGCGACCATTATTACACAGTTTGGAATATCTGATGTCATCTATTAAGGTCTGTTTATCTTTCCAATCAGGACTTTCTTTCTATCACTAACAATTGCCGTGAAGCATCCAGTTCCGGAACCTTAAGTGGCTGTACTTTCGCGGAATACCGAAGTAAATCAATTTCCCTGCTCTCTTCTTCCACCGCTGTCGCTTTCATCATCAAAATGCGTCCATTTCTGTCCAATAAGGGCTCTGCTAATTCGCAGAATGTGGGTGCTGACATTAAGGCTCGACAGATAATCGTAGAAAAAGACTGCTCAGAACGATAATCCTCTACCCTGCTTCTCACCACCTCAATATTTTCAGGTCCAAGCTCCAATATAGCCTGGTTCAAAAAAGTGGTTTTCTTCTGATTGCTATCCAGTAAAACCCAATGCATATCTGGTCTGGCAAGCGCCAATATAAAACCCGGTAAACCTGCTCCAGTTCCAACATCAAGTCCAAAAGAGCCATTTAGAAAAGGTAAAACAGAAAGACTATCCAGCACATGAAGCGTAAGCATCTGTTCCTTTTGCTTAATTCCGCTCAGGTTATATGCCTTATTCCACTTTTCCAGTAAATTGATATAAGCGATATAGCTATCACAGGGGTGTTGTAAGGGATCTTCCCCAAGAGCACGTAATCCTGCCTCCAGGCTGGTTTGAATAGCCCCTGATTCAGGCACTTTCTTGCAGCTGGTGAGATCGCTTCTTCAGATGAATTCGTAAAATTGAAATTGCTGCTGGCGTTATACCTGGCAGGCGTGAAGCAAGGCCGAGAGTATGCGGTCTTTGCGCGTTAAGTTTCTGTGTAACTTCTGCGGACAATCCTCGCACATCAGCATAATCAAGATCTTCAGGCAAACGTGCATCTTCATCGCGGAGATTACGGGCTATCTCCTCTTCCTGTCGTTCAATATAACCATGATATTTAGCCTGCACTTCAACCTGAAATGCGACTTCGTCACTTAGCTCATGATTTTCAACTGCATCCAGTCCCATTAAGGCTTCGTGACTTATTTCCGGCCGACGTAGTAGTTGCATAAGACTATATTCGCGAGCTAAAGGTTCGCCAAATACTCGAGTCACTTCTTCTTCTGACACGCGTTCGGGAGTTAGCCAGATTTTTTCCAGACGCTGCTGTTCAGATTCAATAGCTTCTTTCTTCACACTAAATGCCTGCCAACGCTCATCATCAACCAAGCCCAGTTCGCGACCTATTTCGGTCAAGCGTAGATCAGCATTATCTTCACGTAATATCAAACGATACTCCGCGCGACTGGTAAACATACGATAGGGTTCAATGGTTCCACGAGTAATCAGGTCATCAATCAACACACCCATATAAGCCTGATCACGACGCGGGCTCCAAGGCTCTTTCTCCTGCACCAGGCGAGCTGCATTCAAGCCGGCGATAAGACCTTGCGCTGCTGCTTCTTCATAACCGGTAGTGCCATTTATCTGGCCGGCAAAAAACAGACCCTTGATAAATTTTGTTTCCAGCCAGGGTTGTAAATCCCTTGGATCAAAATAATCGTATTCAATGGCATAACCCGGTCTGACTATGTGCGCGTTTTCAAAACCCTTGATAGAACGAACCAAATCATACTGAACATCAAAAGGCAGACTGGTAGAAATACCATTTGGATAAACTTCATTTGTTGTCAGTCCTTCCGGTTCGATAAAAATCTGGTGCGAGTTCTTATCGGCAAAGCGAACTACCTTGTCTTCTACCGACGGACAATAACGCGGACCGACGCCTTCAATATTGCCGTTGTACATAGGTGAACGATCCAGACCTGCACGAATAATCTCATGCGTGCGCTCATTTGTATGGGTCATATGGCAGGGGATCTGTCGCGGGTGTTGCGCCGCTTTACCCATGTAAGAAAAAACTGGCACCGGATCATCGCCGGGCTGTTGCTGCAATTGTGAGTAGTCGATGGTCTTGCCATCAATACGCGGTGGCGTACCTGTCTTCAAACGATCAACCCGAAAGGGTAACTCTCGCAGACGTTGTGCCAATGCATTCGACGGTGGATCGCCAGCACGACCACCCTGGTAATTGGATTCACCGATATGAATTTTGCCACCGAGAAAAGTACCCACTGTCAGCACAACACAAGGCGCGTAAAACTTCAGACCCATCTGGGTAACCACCCCGGTAATAACGTCACCCTCTACAATCAGGTCATCGACTGATTGTTGAAAAATACTCAGGTTCGGCTGTGCTTCGAGATAGGGACGCACAACACTCTTATATAAGGAACGATCAATCTGCGCCCTGGTTGCTCTTACGGCCGGACCTTTGCTTGCGTTAAGAATGCGAAACTGGATGCCACTAAGGTCTGCAGCCTGCGCCATTAAGCCACCCAATGCGTCAATTTCCTTAACCAGGTGTCCTTTACCAATACCACCAATAGCTGGATTACAGGACATTTGGCCCAGCGTTTCGACACTCTGGGTTAGCAACAAAGTAGACACACCCATACGTGCAGACGCCAGCGCAGCTTCGGTTCCGGCATGGCCGCCGCCGACGATAATGACACTATATTGCTGTGAGTGAGTATTCATGGGGCGCGTATTGTAACGCCAGTAATCAAAGATGTTTACTGAAAATACCGGTAAATAAGCTTCTTTTCGTAGAAATGAAAGAGTTGGAGGTCTTGATTCTAACTCTTTAATCGATAAATCTTAGCCTTCCGTCTTATATTCATTCTTAAGCTCAACATAGTGACCGGCTGCGTACTTCAGAAAATACTTTTCCTTATCTCCTAATTTACGTACCCGTTTTGCTGGAGATCCGACATAAAGATAGCCGCTCTCCAGTCGTTTACCCGGTGCGACCAGGCTACCTGCACCGAGGATAACGTCATCTTCGATCACGGCACCGTCCAGTACTGTAGAAGACATGCCAATCAAACATCGGTTGCCTATAGTGCACGCATGCAACAAGGCCTTATGTCCGACAACAACATCATCTCCGACAATGGCAGGGATACCCCCAGGAAACAATTCATTGTCACTGGCAACATGAATAACGGTGCCATCTTGAATATTAGTACGGTCACCAATCACAATCGCCTGATCATCTCCTCGGATTACTACCATTGGCCAGATGGAAGAATCTTCTCCAATCTTTACATCGCCGATAACAACAGCGCTTTCATCAACATAGGCAGACTCAGCGATGATGGGAGTCTTATCCCGATATTTTCGTATAGACATTATTTTTCCAAAGCTCGTTTAACTTTAATAACTAGACCCTTTGCACGATCCCTTGCATTGGTTTCGATTTATTAAGTTGATATCAGACAAACAACACGCTCTATTGTAAGATGATTTAAAAACATCATCATTATAATTCAGACAAAATTATTCTACGTAAACGCATTTATATAATGAATTCAGAAGAACTCCAGCATTATTGCAACGAAGTCTGGGACACATCGGTCGTTCAGGAACTGATTGACTACATTCGAATCCCGAACAAATCACCGATGTTTGATCCGGATTGGCAGGCACACGGTTATATGGAAGAAGCCGTGGCACAGTTTGAACGCTGGTGTCTCGCGCAGAATATTCCGGGTATGCAACTCGAGGTAGTTCGATTACCGGAGAGAACGCCTCTGCTGTTTATGGATATACCAGGCGATAGTGAAGATACCATTTTGCTCTATGGCCATCTGGATAAACAACCGGAAATGACAGGCTGGCGTGAAGGCCTCGGTCCATGGGAGCCTGTAATAGAGGGCGATAAGTTATATGGACGTGGTGGTGCGGATGATGGCTATGCGACTTTTGCTTCGTTGATTGCGATTAACGCGCTTAAACAACAAAACATTCCACATGCGCGTTGTGTCGTCATCATAGAAGCCTGTGAAGAAAGCGGCAGTTTTGATTTGCCGTTTTATATTGATCACTTAAGAGATCGTATAGGTAAACCTGATTTGGTTATATGCCTGGATTCCGGTTGTGGTAATTATGACCAGCTCTGGAACACCACTTCGCTGCGTGGCCTGATCGGTGGTGAGTTGAGCGTCGAGATCCTGAATGAAGGCGTGCACTCTGGTGATGCCAGTGGCGTGGTGCCTTCCAGTTTTCGTATTCTCCGGCAACTTCTCGACCGTATAGATGAACCCCATAGTGGCATCGTCGCGGCCAATGAGTTTAATGTACAAATTCCGCGACAGCGAATACAGCAAGCAGAAATAGCCGCTGAAGTACTGCAGGAAGAAGTCTATGCCAAGTTTCCATTCATTGATGAGGCTCAACCCGCCTCAGCCGATCTTGTTGAACTGGTATTGAATCGTACCTGGCGTCCAGCACTGGCTGTGACTGGTGCTGATGGTCTGCCCACGATTGATAATGCCGGTAATGTGTTACGACCACTTACCTCAGTAAAACTGTCGTTGCGCCTGCCACCGACCTGCGACGCAAAAATTGCAACGCAAAAACTGAAAGATTTGTTGGAAAATGATCCACCTTATGGCGCGAAAGTAAGTTTTAAACCTGATTGGGATGCTTCTGGCTGGCACGCGCCGGCAATGGTTGGCTGGCTTGAACAGGCTATTACCGAGGCTTCAATGAATTACTTCGGCGCGCCAGCCGTGCATATGGGTGAAGGTGGCAGTATTCCGTTTATGGGTATGCTCGGCGAGAAGTTTCCCGATGCGCAGTTCCTGATCACGGGTGTGCTTGGACCACAATCAAATGCGCACGGCCCTAACGAGTTTTTACATATCCCGACAGCGAAGAAACTAACCTGCTGTGTCGCAGAAGTGATTTCGGAACACTTTAAACAACTATAAATAAATCTTAACGCACGGCTTCGACTGACCAGAGGGTATCTCTTGGTGATGGAAAACCAATCGAGTGTTGTATCTCCATACGTACCTGGCCATCAAGTCGGCGTGGAATTCCAAACCTCAAAGTGCCTTTATCGGTAGACCATTCTGTAATACGAATAAATCGCTGGTCATTGACCTCTGCAACTATTTGCTGAGAAAACTCACCCTCTTCGAGAGTTCGTGAGGGATTACCATATTCCCGAATCAAGGCCTGACGAATTCGTTCATAGGTCTGGACATTACTATCTCTATCACCAACATCATCAAAATCAATAATCACCGCAGAACGCATTAGCAGGGGACCCGCATATTCAAGTGCCAAACGCTGTCTTCTAAACACTTCAGGTAACACCGAAGTTTCGTACACAACAAAACCCGCCTGTTCGCTTGGGTTCTTTATGTTTGCCAATTCAAGCTGTTGCCGGATAACATCAACTAACACTCCGGGACCAAACTGTGCAAGATTTATGGTCAGTGCTCCTGCTGATACAGTTCCTGACTCTGCTGCAGCGAATACAGGTGTAGCAGACGCTGTCACAGCTGAGGCTGGTCTGTCGAATTCCATTGTCCAGTAAGCAGAAACCCGATAAGCCTCGGTTGACTCACCCGGTTGTGGATCACGCCCGAATAGGTTTGCTTCCAGACCAATCATGTGTTGCTTGTGCTGATATCGGTAATCCATATTAAATCTGTGCGTATCCACATCAATACCATTCAAACTTGTTCTACGATCTTGAATCTGCGAACCATAACTCATGCTTAATGAATGCGTATCTCTACTTAATCTCATTGCCATGGCAGGACCGAATTCTTCACTATCATTACCACCTTTCCTTAGCGTACGAATGGTCAGGCCAGGGCTAATGTATCCCTGCCAACCATTGAAATTAAACAAATGATCGGCTCCCAACGTAAATTGTCGCGTGAGATTATCTCCGCCTGTACCTAACCTGTTTTTATTGTTTTGAAAAAAGATCCCCAGACGTCCGGTCCAGTCGTAGGGCAATGGCGCATTCAAATTAAGACTTATGGTTTGTGTTAATTGACTTACTGTTATCAACTCGTTGTCTCTGTTTTGAATGTAGGCATCCAGTCGACCATTTAAGCCCGGATAGAAACCTTGCAATAATGGACCAGTAAAATTTATTCCATAGGTTCTTGTACGCAGACGATTGTTGGTTTCAAAAGCATCCTGAAATAGCTGGGCTCTCAATCGCATTCGAATACCTGATTGAAAGCGCCAACCTGAATGTAGTTCATACGATCGCCGGTCTGCGCTGACTATTGCACCTTGCGGTCGAAAATCCTGACCATAGTGTTCGAAACGCAAACGATAATCCCAGGGTAGCTTTCGATGGTTTCCTCTTAGCTCGACCAAATAGCCATTATCAGCACGTTCCTGGCCACTGGCGGAGCCGGCAAGACCGTTATGATCTCCGTTAAAATGTGCAGCCTCGGCTTCTATGGAAAAACGATGTGATGCAAATTCGAACGGTACTTCTCCTGCCACGCTGAACACATACTGGTTTCTATCCTGCGTACCTGCCTTAAAAGAATTATCGCGAAAGTTATGAGTAAGATTAAGACCCCATGTACCTAGCTTACTGTCCTGAACCAGCCAGGAAACACCATTAAAATAATTGTCCTTCAGGGTTACATCACGCCAACTACTTTCACTGGCACCGGAGGTGAAGATAATTGAATGTTGCTGTCTGTCATTGACGAAAGGTTGCAGTTCAAACTGCACCCCTTTTAAGGAGCGCTGCAAAGTCAGGTAACTATAATATGCAAAATAATCACCAATTTCTGCACGATAAGGTAAAGATGCTTCGCCACTTTCCCGAGTCAGATTCATACGCTCCGGCACCAAACCAAAATCGCGCGAGCGATAATCATCATTGACATTGTATAAGCCAGTTACCTCACCTCTCCATGAAGCATAGTCGGAATCTTGTTTATCAAAAAAAACACTCAGTTCATCAAAGAACATATCGCCTTCAAAACGATATGGGCTGCCATTACCTGAACCACTCGCGTCGTAAACCGTTCCGCGTAGTGTATTTGTCCCACTGATATTCCAGTCTAGCGCCAGATCCACACCTTGCGCTGATGCACTAACAGTGGCACTCAGTAATGCTATAAATATCAGTCGATTTATCATTTTTCTCTTTTGACTGTGCTAGCGTGGCGCCGGTTGTGTAACTTTCAGGACAAACTCATTGACTCCCGGCAGACGTACAAGACCGCTCGCTGGATCATTGAATTCCAACTGGGTATTTACCGTTGCAGAGACAATACTGACCATCGTGTCGCCCTCATCTGTGGGCATAATATATTGCTGAAGTGTTTGCACTCCCTGCACAGACTGCACGCGCAGTGCAGCATCTCGGGGAACGATCGAGTCCACCGCATCAGTAAGCCGACTCTTGTCGAAAAAATCATCTGACAAGACCTGTTCCAGATCACCAGAATTCCATTTGGATAAAACCTGGTTCACGGCCTCTGTTATCTGGCCCTTCTCGAGTTCTTTGGCCTGCTTTATTGCAACCGCACCGTCTGGCAAAGCGGATTTGATTTTTTTTGCTGTTGCGATTGGAACGACCTGTCTGAATTGTCTTGCTTGAACAGAGCCGGATACATATGCGGCAACTGAACACACAAGCAAGCAAAAGATAAAATTTTTATGTGAGATAATTTTCATCATACTAATTCCATTCATTACGGGTTGTCACAATCAAGTTCGTGGATTTGCACCACATCCGCCGGCGTACCATAACCACAAGAACCAGGTGCTGGATCGGGTATCGAACTACCATTACAGGCGATTGCCGGACCATTGTGATAATGATTAGTCGGACAGGCATCTGGGCCAGCCAGGGACAATTTGCTAATAGGAATAAAGGTCGCACCTGATGCCAGCACATCAATCAGGTTCGTGACTTCATTTGTGACAGGAATGGAGAAGGTATCCGTTTGAGCGGTATCACTGTCCGTCACCGTGCCTGTAATGTTACCGGTTCTAATTGTTGTCGCTGCAGATCCGCAATTAAACTCAGCATTGATTGTATGATTCGTCATGGACGTACCAATAGTCGGCGCATTGGTATCGACAAAACCATTGATACCACCGGTGACCTGTAAATTCGAAATAGTAAACTGGTTGCCGCTACCCAGCTGAATTGTTACTCCACCCATTGGATCATTACAGGGACTGGTGCCGACTATATGCCTGTCCAGGATAGAACTCGGAGACACAGTAACTGAAATCGGTGGCGGTGGCGGTGGCGGTGGCGGTGGTGGTGTGGTAGTGGTTCCTCCACCCGTGGTCGTACCTCCGCCTGTAGTTGTTCCTCCACCCGTGGTCGTACCGCCGCCCGTAGTTGTTCCTCCACCCGTGGTCGTACCGCCGCCTGTAGTAGTTCCTCCTATTGTGCTTACACCATCGTTAGCTGATGTAAAACCGATCTGAGAGGCTTCGGGCGCAATAGGGTCGCGACGATCGAAAGGATTGTTTCCAGTCAAACTGATCACATTTATTAGTTCGACAGTGATGCATTGTTTTTCACAATCGACAAGAGCAGCATATATTTCATTAAGAAATGCCTTTGTCGATTCTATCTCCGAGTTAATCTCTGCTAACTGTGTGTTCAGTGATACCAGTTTTTCACCAAGTTCTGTAAGCTGATCCAACCAATCTGCTATTTTAGCTTCTTTCATTCCAACACTCATGCCAGATAGAGCTTCAATATCCCTTTTACTAATAAGTTTTGCCGCATGACCTGCAAGCTCAGGGTTCTGCCCACCTGTCTGTCGATATAATTGAATCAAAATCAAATTTGTATCTATAGCGTATTCAACAGGTTCCATTTTTTCTTCAAGATTCTCATATTGGGTATAGAGATTATTCAATATTTTTCTATTTCTGTTATAGCTTCCTGCCAGTTGCTTACACTTATTACAATTTGTAACAACATCGCTACCATGACGCGGTGAATCGCCATCTCTAATGGAAATCAATCCTGTTTGGCCTGTCCCACCAATCTCATCAAGCACAGAATGATGATCATCCCTTTCCACATCACTCTCGTCATCCGCTACATCGTAATCACGTTCGTCTCGTTGTTCAGTCTCATGCTCGTCGTCGGCTACGTCATAGTCTCGTTCGTCTCGTTGACCGTCACTTTCATCATCGTCCTGATCAAACTGGCTATCTCGCAAAGCGACTTCAGTCTCATCATCTGCTACATCGTAATCACGTTCATCCCTTTGCTCAGTCTCATGCTCGTCGTCGGCTACGTCATAGTCGCGTTCGTCTCGTTGACCGTCACTTTCATCATCGTCCTGATCAAACTGACTTCCCCGCAAAGCGATTTCAGTCTCGTCATCAGCCACATCGTAATTGCGCTCATCCCTTTGTTCTGACTCGTGCTCATCATCTGCTACATCGTAATCACGTTCATCCCTTTGCTCAGCCTCATGTTCGTCGTCGGCTATATCATAGTCGCGTTCGTCTCGTTCATCGCGGGTAACGTCACTCTCATCATCTTCACGATCGTAATCTGATTCTTCCCGACCTTCTTCACTCTCATCATCGTCCTGATCAAACTGACTACCTCGCAAAGCAACATTATGAAGTGGTCTACTAGATCCGGACACCGAGTTAAGGAGTTACAATACCAAAACGAGGTGAACGATGACAACAGCAAAAAGAAGCAGACGAAAATAC
>JABHFC010000100.1 GCA_018676275.1 Gammaproteobacteria bacterium
AGGGTACGGAAGATTCACCTGCAGGCAAGATAGTAAGAGCAGAAGTACCTTTGTCAGAGATGTTTGCTTATGCAACTGATTTACGCTCGGCGTCCCAGGGACGTGCTGTCTATACCATGGAATTTTCGAAATATAGTGAAGTGCCAGCAAATATTGCCGAAGGCATTATTGCAAAAAATCAATAACAGTAACTTGATGTGAGGTAGAAGAAGGTGTCCAAGGAAAAATTTGAAAGAACGAAGCCGCATGTAAATGTGGGCACAATCGGTCACGTAGACCATGGTAAGACAACGTTGACAGCCGCGCTGACGACAATTCAGGCAGCCAAGTTTGGCGGTGAAACCAAAGCCTACGACCAGATTGATAATGCGCCGGAAGAACGTGAACGCGGTATCACGATAGCGACAGCGCACGTGGAATACGAAAGTGAGAATCGTCACTATGCACACGTTGACTGCCCGGGACACGCAGACTATGTGAAGAACATGATCACAGGTGCAGCGCAGATGGACGGCGCGGTGCTGGTGGTGAGCGCAGCAGATGGCCCGATGCCACAGACACGCGAGCACATCTTATTGGCGCGTCAGGTGGGAGTGCCTTACATCGTGGTGTACCTGAACAAGGCAGACCAGGTGGATGATGCAGAATTACTGGAGTTGGTGGAAATGGAAGTGCGTGAGTTGTTGGACATGTATGAGTTTCCAGGTGACGACACACCGATTATTACCGGTTCAGCACTGAAAGCGCTGGAAGGGGATACGAGTGAGATAGGTATTCCGTCAATTGATAAGTTGATGGCGGCGATGGATGACTATATTCCGATACCTGAGCGTCCGGTAGACCAGCCGTTTTTGTTACCGATTGAGGATGTATTTTCTATTTCAGGTCGCGGCACGGTAGTGACGGGTCGAGTAGAGCGCGGGATTGTGAAGGTCGGAGAAGAAATTGAGATAGTCGGTATTAAAGATACAGCGAAGACGACGTGTACGGGTGTTGAGATGTTCCGTAAGTTGTTGGACGAAGGCCAGGCAGGTGACAACGTGGGTGTGTTGTTGCGAGGCACGAAGCGTGAAGAAGTGGAACGCGGACAGGTCTTGTGTAAGCCGGGCAGTATTAATCCTCACACTAAATTTGAAGCAGAAGTATATGTGTTGAGCAAGGAAGAAGGAGGACGACATACGCCCTTCTTTAATAACTACCGACCACAGTTTTATTTTAGAACAACAGACGTGACCGGAGCGGTGACTTTACCGGAAGGCACGGAGATGGTGATGCCGGGTGACAATATCAAGGTGAATGTGGCGTTGATTAACCCGATTGCGATGGAAGAAGGTTTACGTTTTGCTATCCGTGAAGGTGGTCGAACAGTTGGGGCGGGTGTCGTCTCTAAAATTATTGAGTAAGAGGACATGGCAGAGCAACAGATAATCAGAATTCGTCTTAAGGCATTTGACCATCGCTTAATCGATCAGTCTACGCGTGAAATCGTGGAGACGGCTCGAAGAACCGGTGCGCAGATCAAAGGTCCTATCCCTCTGCCGACTAAGAAGGAGCGCTATACAGTCTTGATTTCACCGCACGTGAATAAAGATGCGCGTGATCAATACGAAATACGCACACATAAGCGTTTGCTGGATATTGTTGATCCAACAGAAAAAACAGTAGATGCATTAATGAAACTGGATCTCGCAGCCGGTGTAGACGTTCAGATAAAACTGAATTAGTTAAATAGACATCAGCAATTTAGACAAGATTTATCGGAAAACTTAACAATGACGATCGGGATAATTGGCAGAAAACGAGGTATGACCAGGCTCTTCACAGAAGACGGCCAGTCAGTGCCCGTGACAGTGATTGAAGCCAGCCCTAACCGGGTTGCCAGCCTGACTGATCCTGCCAGGAATGGTTATCGCGCGGTCCAGGTTGCCTGGGGCGAAAAGCGCAAGAATCTTATTAATAAGCCTAAGGCAGGCGAGTTGTCGAAGGTGGCAATAGAAACAGCTGAAGGTCTGACGGAATTTCGACTGGAGGAAGGTGAAGGTGAAGATCTTGCGCCAGGCTCGGAAATTAAAGTAGATTTGTTTGAAAACGGGCAGATAGTAGACGTAACAGGTACCAGTATTGGTAAAGGTTATGGTGGTGTTATTAAACGTCACAACTTCAGTCATCAACGTAATTCCCACGGAAACTCAATTTCTCACCGGGCTCCCGGTTCTATTGGCCAATGCCAGACACCAGGTAGAGTATTCAAGGGTAAAAAAATGGCAGGACATATGGGTAACGTTCGTCGTACCTGTCAGAACCTTGAAGTAGTACGTGTTGATTTGGAGCGCAATCTTTTACTGGTTAAAGGAGCAGTTCCCGGTTCAAAGGGCGGCAAAGTGATAGTTAAGCCTGCAGTGAAGGGGCGTAGTTGAGATGAGTACTATGGAAATTACCTTACATAAAGCAGATGGCAAAGCGGGTAAAGTGGCAGTCTCTGAAGCTATATTCGGGACCGCCTATAACGAACCCCTGGTACATCAGATCCTGACCTCCTATACAGCAGGTTCGCGAGCGGGCACCAAGGCGCAAAAAACTCGATCGGATGTCAGTGGTGGTGGTAGAAAGCCATTTAAGCAAAAAGGCACCGGACGTGCACGAGCCGGTACCATCCGCGGCCCAATTTGGCGTGGCGGTGGTGTTACTTTCGCGGCAAGGCCAAGAGATTATTCAAAAAAGGTTAACAAGAAAATGTATCGCGGTGCGATGCGCTCTATTCTCTCGGAGCTGGTCAGACAGGAACGACTCATTTGCGTTGAAGAGTTCATGGTAGATGAACCAAAGACCAAAAATGCGATTCAGAAACTGGCGGACGTCCAGTTGACAGAAGCTTTGATCATTACCGAAGAGGTGACCAAGGACCTGTACCTCGCGACCCGGAATATTCCGCGCGTAGACATTATTGATACTACTGAAATCGATCCTTACTCACTTATCGGTTTTAACAAGGTGCTGATTACCAAGGGTGCACTGGAAAAAGTGGAGACCTGGTTATCATGAGTAATAATGAAAGATTAATGAAGGTTTTGTTGTCGCCACGTGTTACTGAGAAAAGTACATTGCTCGGCGATAAATACAACCAGTATGTGTTCAAGGTTGTAAAGGACGCAACTAAACCGGAAATAAAAAAGGCTGTTGAATTGATGTTTACTGTTGAAGTCGATTCTGTGCAGGTTTGTGTTGTTAAAGGGAAAAGTAAAAGGTTTAAGAACGTAGGTGGCAGTCGTTCCGACTGGAAAAAAGCCTATGTACAATTAAAACCTGGTTTCGATATAGATTATATAGGTGCTTGATAGAGTGAGAGTAAGAAGATGCCATTAGTAAAACCCAGACCTACCTCACCCGGACGCCGCGGCGTAGTTAAAGTCGTCAATCCGGATCTGTACAAGGGTGCGCCATATGAACCTTTACTGGAAAAGCAGAGCAAAACTGCCGGTCGCAACAATGCCGGACGTATTACTGTTCGTCATCGAGGTGGTGGTGCTAAACAACGTTACAGGATTATTGATTTCAAGCGCGATAAAGATGGTATTGCGGCAAAAGTAGAACGAATTGAATATGACCCTAATCGCAGTGCAAATATTGCTTTATTGTTATACATAGATGGTGAGCGTAGGTACATCATTGCACCGGATGGAGTGAAACAGGGGACAGAGTTAATCTCCGGTAATCAGTCTCCAATAAAAGCGGGTAATTGTTTGCCACTGAGAAATATACCAGTCGGTTCAACAGTGCATTGCATTGAATTAAAACCGGGTAAAGGTGCACAGATTGCTCGTAGCGCAGGTACCAGCGCGCAATTGGTCGCACGAGAAGGTACGCATGCGACTTTACGATTGCGATCAGGCGAAATGCGCAAGGTGTTAGGAGATTGCCGGGCTACTATTGGTGAAGTGGGCAATGGTGAACATTCATTGCGTCAATTAGGTAAAGCCGGTGCCAAGCGTTGGAGAGGGGTACGTCCAACTGTACGTGGTGTGGCAATGAACCCGGTTGATCATCCACATGGTGGTGGTGAAGGCCGAACGTCCGGTGGACGCCATCCTGTGAGCCCATGGGGTGTACCGGCAAAAGGTTATAAAACACGTAAAAACAAGCGTACAGATAATATGATTGTACGTAAGCGTAGTAACAAGAAGTAGATCAGAAAAGCATGAAGATAACAGGAGAAACTAGTGCCACGTTCAGTTAAAAAGGGTCCTTTTGTTGACCACCATCTTATAAAGAAGGTGGAGACGGCAAAACAAAATAATGACAAGAGACCGCTCAAGACATGGTCCAGGCGCTCTATGATTCTCCCCGATATGGTTGGCCTGACGATAGCTATACATAATGGAAGAGATCATATGCCAATCTTCATTTCTGAAAATATGGTAGGTCATAAACTAGGTGAGTTTGCGCTTACGCGAACATATCGCGGGCACACGGCTGATAAGAAAACTTAATAAAGTCATGGCAACAAAAGCAACATTAAAATATGCAAGGATATCTCCGCAGAAAATGCGACTGGTTGTTGACCAAATTCGTGGTTTACCGGTTGATCGTGCATTGAACATCCTGACATTTAGTAACAAGAAGGGTGCTGATATTGTCAAAAAGGTACTTGAATCTGCGATTGCAAATGCTGAACATAATGACGGTGCTGATATTGATGAATTAAAAGTCTCATCTGTTTGTGTTGATGTGGGACCGACTTTAAAGCGCCTGCGACCAAGAGCGAGAGGTCGTGCCGACAGAATTATTAAACGTATGAGTCACCTGACAGTGACAGTAGCCGAACCTGAAGAGCGAGTAAGTTAATGGGACAAAAGGTACATCCGGTTGGAATTAGACTCGGTATCATTAAGGACTGGACGTCAAAATGGTATGCGGACTCAAAACACTATGCAGATTATTTGCACACTGATTTGCGTGTACGTGAATACGTACGCAAGAAACTTGCAAATGCTTCTGTGAGTCGTATACAGATCGAGCGTCCAGCAAATAATGCAAGAGTGATTATCCACACCGCCCGACCAGGTATTGTTATTGGTAAGAAAGGTGAGGATATTGATCGTTTACGTAACGATATCACACAGATGATGGGTGTCCCTGCAACCGTCAGTGTTGAAGAGATACGCAAGCCTGAACTGGATGCTTATCTTGTGGCTGAGAGTGTCGCGCAGCAGATTGAACGACGTATTATGTTTCGCCGAGCGATGAAACGAGCGGTAACAAACACGATGCGCCTAGGTGCTTTAGGAATAAAGATTAATGTGGCAGGACGTTTGAACGGTGCAGAAATTGCGCGTTCAGAATGGTATCGCGAAGGCCGCGTACCCCTTCACACTCTAAGGGCTGACATCGACTATGGTGTGGCAGAGTCAAATACGACTTATGGCGTGATTGGCGTCAAGGTCTGGATTTTTAAAGGTGAAGTATTGAAGCATGAAGAAGTTGTTGAAGAAGAAACAACTGCTGCCCCACAACCTGCATCCGAAACAAATTAACGGAAAACGATCGTGTTACAACCTAAGAAAACAAAATTTCGAAAACAGATGAAAGGCCGTAATCGCGGTCTGGCAAATGTTGGTTCCAAGGTCAGTTTTGGTGAATTTGGAATGAAGGCTACTGGCCGTGGACGTCTTACAGCACGCCAAATTGAAGCCGCCAGACGTACGATTACTCGTAAAGTGAAACGCGGAGGAAAGCTCTGGATTAGAGTGTTTCCAGACAAGCCAATTACCAAAAAACCACTTGAAGTTCGCCAGGGCAAAGGTAAAGGCAATGTTGAATATTGGGTAGCTTTAGTTCAGCCCGGTAGCGTTTTGTATGAAATTGAAGGTGTGACTGAGGAAATGGCACGAGAAGCCTTTGCATTGGCAGCAGCAAAGTTACCAATTAAAACGACATTTGTTAGCAGGACAGTTTTGTAATGAAAGCAGCAGAACTCAGGCAAAAGAAGCCGGAAGAACTAAAAAGCATGGTTACCGATTTGCTTCGTGAGCAATTCAATTTGCGCATGCAAAATGGTTCCGGGCAATTGAGCAAACCCAGCCAGATTAAAGTGGTGCGTAGGGATATTGCTCGTATTAAAACTATATTAAAGGAAATGGCATCGAGCAATAACTCATGAGTGAAACCGAAAAAACAGTAAAGACTCTGACTGGACAGGTTGTCAGCAGCAAAATGGATAAAACCATTGCGGTATCGATAGCGCGTACCGTGAAACATCCTCTGTATGGGAAATTCATGAAACGCTCTACCAAATTGCTGGCTCATGATGAGAACAATGAATGCCGCGAAGGTGATGTTGTAGTGATTGAAGCATCACGTCCTATCTCGAAACAAAAGTCATGGCGTGTACAGAAAGTTGTGACTAAAGCACAAGAAATATAATAACCGTGATTATTACCGGAACAATATTTGGAGAACACGCATGATACAGATGCAAAGTATGTTGGATGCCGCTGACAATAGCGGAGCGCGTCGAATGATGTGTGTGAAAGTGCTAGGTGGATCCAAGCGTCGCTATGCGAAAATTGGTGATGTTATTAAAGTGAGTATCAAAGAAGCTATTCCACGTGGAAAAGTCAAGAAGGGCGAAGTCTACAATGCAGTTGTTGTTAGAACCAGAAAAGGTGTTCGTAGGTCTGATGGTTCCGCTATTCGCTTTGATGGTAATGCAGCGGTTTTATTGAACAACCAACTTCAGCCTATTGGTACCAGAATATTTGGACCGGTAACGCGTGAATTACGTGGTGAGAAATTCATGAAGATTGTCTCGCTGGCACCGGAGGTATTGTAAGGTGAATAAAATTAGAAAGGGTGATGAAGTCGTGATCCTTGCTGGAAAGGACAGAGGTAAGCGTGGTGTTGTGCTAAAAGCTGCTAATGCTCGAGATCGGGTAATAGTCGAAAACGTAAATATGGCGAAACGACACACCAAAGGCAATCCTGGGCAGGGCACAGCTGGCGGCATTATCGAAAAAGAAATGCCTATACATATTTCAAACGTCGCAATCTGGAATCCAATTTCCAGTAAAGGCGATCGTATTGGATTCAAAGATCTGGAGGACGGACGTAAAGTACGTATTTTCAGATCTGACAATGAAGTGGTAGATGTCTGATTAGTTGCAGACGATTAATAAACAGAATATAGAAAAATAGATTTCATGGTCAGGTTACAAGAATTTTATAAAGATACAGTCGTCAAGCAACTCACCGAACAGTTTGCTTATAAGACACCTATGCGAGTGCCACGTATTACAAAGATTACTTTGAATATGGGACTGGGTGAGGCCGTGGCTGACAAAAAAATTGTTGAGCACGCGCTTAATGATATGACAAAAATTGCCGGCCAGAAACCTGTTGTAACCAAGGCAAGGAAATCTGTTGCGAACTTTAAGGTTCGTGAAGAATGGCCAATTGGCTGTAAAGTCACCTTGCGACGAGAACGCATGTATGAGTTTCTTGATCGTCTGATTTCTATAGCGATCCCACGTATTCGTGATTTCCGCGGTTTAAGTCCGAAATCCTTTGATGGTCGTGGTAATTACAGCATGGGTGTGAAAGAACAGATTATTTTTCCGGAAATTGATTACGACAAGATAGATGTGCTGCGTGGAATGGATATAACTATTACAACAACAGCGCACACGGATGAAGAAGCACGTGCCTTATTAAAAGCGTTCAATTTTCCCTTACGGAGTTAAGCATGGCTAAAGCATCAATGGTAAATCGCGAGTTAAAGCGACAACGAATGGTCAAGAAATATGCGGCCAGGCGTTCTGAGTTAAAGGCAAAGGTTATAAACCCTGAACTGAGCGAAGAAGATCGCAATGAAGCCAAGATTGCATTGAACAAAATGCCCCGCGATTCAAGTTCAACACGACTGAGAAATCGTTGTGCTTTAACGGGTCGACCACATGGGTTTTACCGAAAATTTGGTCTCGGTAGAAATAAATTACGTGAGGCTGCCATGAGGGGTGATGTACCCGGATTGGTTAAGGCCAGCTGGTAATAAATAAACTACCAAGTCATAAAGAGAATATTGCATGAGTTTACAAGATCCAATTTCTGATATGTTGACATATATACGCAACGGGCAGGCTCGTAATAAGCGTGATGTCACCATGCCGACGTCTAAACTAAAAGTAGCCGTAGCCGGTGTGCTTAAGGACGAAGGTTATATCACTGATTTTAAAGTTTCAGATGATGAGGTTAAGAAGTCATTAACAGTCGAATTAAAATATTTTGAAGGTAAGCCAGTAATTGAGACTCTGAAGCGTATAAGTCGCCCAAGTCTGAGAAATTATCGTTCCAAGGGAGATTTACCTACCATTTTGAATGGTCTGGGTATTGCTATTATTTCTACGCCCAAAGGAGTGATGACGGACAAATCAGCAAGACAGCAGGGCGTTGGCGGCGAAGTGCTTTG
>JABHFC010000101.1 GCA_018676275.1 Gammaproteobacteria bacterium
TCAATATTATCCAACCTGAAACCGACATTAGTAATCGTAGTTAACATCGGGCTATTAAACGGTTTGTCCAGCACGCTGCGAAGACTATAAATATGACTTCGCAGGGCATCGCTATCAGGTGGTTCGTCCCCCCAGATTTTTTTCATCAATGTTGAGCGACTTACAGCCTGTGGATATTCCTGCGCCAGAACAAGCAGAATTGAAAAACCGATATTGGTCAACTTGAGAGTCTGGCCTTGTCGACTGGCCAGGTGCTGTTTTTGGTCGATAATTAGCTCACCAAGGCTGATCGTGTGATTTCGATGTAATTGTTGGCGTCGTGCGAGTGCCTGGCAGCGCAAGGCCAGTTCGCGAAACTCGAAAGGCTTGGTGACATAGTCATCAGCGCCTTCGCCAAACCCTCTAGCCTTGTCCTCGAAGGAATCCCTTGCAGTTAACATCAGAATAGGTGGGTTAATTTGTGCTTCTTGTTTTATATCCCGACAAACTTCGAGGCCATCCACATCGGGAAGGTTCAAGTCGAGGATAATGACGTCATAATTATGTTGCAGGGCCAGTTCTTTGCCTAAAATACCATTGTCGGCATAGTCTACTGACCACCTGTGTCCTTCAAGGAATTCGCCTAGCTGACGGGCAATAATTTGATTATCCTCGATAAGTAATATATTTAGTTTTTGCAATGGTTTCCGGCTACTTTGCGGTTAATTATTCAGTACATTAGCAAATATGAAGTGAAATAGAAGTGAAGTATTGACAATAAATGTCGAAAGCGCTTGCCATATAGTACTCTGCAGTTTATTAAGAACTTATAAGAAAGGATGAAAGCACCGTGCCAGGCGGATCCTTTGACGCTATCACATAACCACATTTGAAATCGAATCAGGCTTCTCTTTTACCGGTCGATTTAGAGGAAAAATTCATTGAACAAACTAATCATTATAATCTGCATGCTGACAGTCACTATTTCTGCCTGTCAGAGTACCCCACAATCGATGTCGAATGAAAAACAGGATGTTTCAGCAAATGACAGGGCGGACAGCTTTTTTGAGAAATCCTTTCAGGAATCACTTGCACAAAGTCCAATGTTTCAAAGCTACCTGGGGATAAAGGACAACCAGGATAAATGGGACGATCTTTCCGAAGAAAAGGCAGAAGAAAACCTGGAAATCACCAGACGCCAGTTAAAAGAGCTGAGGTCGACAATAAATCCCGATTTGCTTGATGAACAAACTTTAATCAGTTACCGCTTGTTTGAGAAAAATGCGGAAGATGAAATCGATTTGTACAAATGGCGTTACCACGATTACCCGGTTAATCAAATGCATGGTGTGCAAAGCCAAATACCATCATTTTTAATAAATATTCATCGTGTTAGCGATAAGCAGGATGCTGAAGACTATATCAGTCGTTTAAATGGCGTTACTGGCTTGCTATCCCAGGTAATAGCAAATATGAAAATGCGCACTGAAATGAAGATTGTGCCACCACGCTTTGTATTTCCTTATGTGATTTCAGATAGCAGGAATGTAATAAAGGGCAATCCATTTGAACAGTCGTCAGAAGACAGCACTTTGTTAGCAGATTTTAAATCTAAAGTTAATGCACTCAAAATCGAACAGACTGAAAAAGATGATTTAATCAGACGAGCCAGCAAAGCACTTGAGAATAAAGTTGGACCGGCATTCGAAGAGATGATTGCCTACTTACAGGCTCTGGAAAAAACGGCGACAACAGACGATGGTGCATGGAAGTTTCCTGATGGAGAAGCATTTTATAACGCAGCCTTAAGACAAACCACGACAACGAATTTGACTGCGGATGAAATACATCAAATCGGTTTACGGGAAGTGGCTCGAATTCAAAATGAAATGCACAGCATAATGGATCAGGTTGGATTCAAGGGGAGTTTGAAAGAGTTTTTCAAATTCACTCGTGAAGATAAGCAATTTTATTATCCGGACACCGCTGAAGGTAGACAAGCTTATCTCAGCAAGGCAAAAAGTATTATAGAGACGATGGAATCACATCTGGATCAAGTGTTTATTACCAAACCAAAAGATAAAATTGTGGTTAAAGCTGTAGAGGCATTTCGGGAGAAATCTGCAGGTAAAGCGTTTTACCAGGATCCTGCACCTGATGGTTCACGGCCTGGAACCTATTATGCAAATCTTTACCGCATGGCTGATATGCCAAATTACCAAATGGAAGCGCTGGCTTATCATGAGGGTATTCCAGGACATCATTTGCAGGGTTCAATCTCAAATCAGCTTAAAGATATTCCCAAGTTTCGTAAATTTGGTTACTTCACTGCCTACGGGGAAGGTTGGGGTTTGTACTCAGAATACTTACCAAAGGAAATGGGTTTTTATGAAGATCCCTATTCTGATTTTGGACGCCTTGCCATGGAGATATGGCGTGCCTGTCGGCTGGTTGTTGATACAGGTATTCACGCAAAGCGTTGGACTCGTGAACAAGCCATACAATACCTTGATGAGAATACACCGAATCCCCATGGTGACATTGTCAAAGCTATTGAACGCTATATTGTCCTGCCCTCTCAGGCTACAGCTTACAAGATTGGTATGATGAAAATTCTGGAATTACGGGAAGCTGCCCGACAGCAGCTTGGTGATGGTTTTGATATTCGTGAGTTTCATGATGTCATTCTTAAGAACGGTGCTTTACCGCTCGATGTACTGGAAGAGGTGGTGAACAGCTGGGTAGCCAATAAAACACAATAGAGAATCGTTTATTTATTTACCGGGGGTCATTTTTTTCATTCTTATGAATATAAAGTGCGCAAAAAATATACTGCTTTTCTGTCTGCTCTTACTGCCGGTTATTGCAGTGAGTCAAATCACGATCATTCATGCCGGGCAGCTACTGGCGATACCGGGACAGGCTGTTCAGGCAAAGCAAAGTATTGTTATAGATGGTGGTAAAATAACAAGTGTTGTGCCCGGCTATTTATCTGCAGAGGAAGTGGAGTCAAACGGAGAAGCGGTTCGCTTACTCGACTTAAAGGATAAATTTGTACTACCCGGTCTTATGGATCTACATGTTCACATTACTATGGAGCCGCGCCCGGGTGAGCATTTGCGAGTTGCAACTGAAAGCGACGCTGACCTCGCGCTTAGCGGTGCGAAACATGCCAAAATCACCCTGGAGGCTGGGTTTACAACCATTGTTGATCTGGGTCGGCCGGGAACGCCGGGTCATGAGACCGCCGTGTTTGCGCTTCGTGATGCAATCCATGCGGGTAAAGTACCGGGGCCGAGAATTCTGGCAACAGGCAGTCCTGTTTCTGCAACCAGTCAGTCACGACGACCACTGTATCGCACGGAAGTAGAAGAAGTGGTTGGGGCGCAGGCTGTTTGCGATGGAGCCGATGCATGCAGGCGAGTTGTACGCGCACAGGTCAAAAAGGGTGCCGACATTATCAGCTTTTATAACTCGGGTAGTTTATTGTTTGAGAACCCCGTCGGACAGGCGATGACTGATGAAGAGATGCACGCGATCGTGGAGACAGCTCATAGCCTGGGGCGCAGAGTGATTGCCGATGGACATCATGCTGCCGGAATCGAGGCAGCGATTCGAGCTGGTGTCGACTCTGTCGATTCGATACATTTTGCGACTGCGGATACTCTGGAACTGATCAAAAAGTCTGGTACCTATATGCAGTCTCATATTTATGCCATGGTTGCAGCTGTAGGTGATACCCGTGAAACAGTACACGAGGGGATTGTCTGGTGGCATCCCACCTACGTGCTTGAACGTCTGTTTGATATCAAGATGAAACCTTTTGTATTACAAAGGGCATATCGTGCAGGTATTCGCAAGATTGCTTTCGCCAGCGATGTCGGAAATTTTCCTCACGGTGACAATGCAAGAGACTTTATCGAATATGTGAAACGTGGTTTACCTCCTATGTTTGCGATCCAGACTGCTACAGTCAATGCTGCCGAAGCGATTGGTCGTAGTGATTCTCTTGGCAGTATTGAAGTTGGAAAAATAGCGGATGTAATAGCGACAGAAAATAGTCCTTTGCAGGATATTTCTGAGTTAACACGGGTAAGTTTTGTAATGCGCGAGGGACTGGTTTATCTGAATTAAAAACCAGCAGGTAAATCAATAGCGCCCGATATCTGTGATCGATATCAGGCGCTGAAACTTAATTTATTTCTTAAGTGTTATAACTAGCTCTTAAAGCCCCGGTTCCTTCGCCGCCTGATCCGGGTGGTATACGGCATAAACATAGATTGGTATGTCCATATCACCAAGTTGTGTTTCGATTAGCGGTCGTACATGCTCCCAGCTAAGTCCACCTACGCCAGTTGCCAATTTAGGCAAAGCAACAGAAGTGAATCCTTCTTTCTTAATAATCTTTTTCAGAGCACGCAATGCATGATTAACATTTGCCTCTGATGCTTTACCGGGTTGTTTACTGGAACCGTAGCCACCTTCCTGAGTGATAAGATTGACGATTCTGACATTATCAGCTCCGCCCCACATCCAGGCCTCACCGGTTTTTGGATGGGCCTGATGGCACCAATGATGA
>JABHFC010000102.1 GCA_018676275.1 Gammaproteobacteria bacterium
ATAGCGCCGCCAGCGATACCCCAACCCCAGGCATCACGTAAACGTCGTTCCATTGGGTATTCTTTCGAATAGCCGTAGGCTCCAAACAATTGCATAGCATTGCCGGTTACAGTGCGGGCAATCTCGTTGGCAAAACATTTGGCAATGGATGATTCTTCGATACTTGGCATTCCACTTTCCGCATTGGATGCGGCACGGTAAATGAGTAGTCGAGCAGCATCTACCTGCATACGCATTTCAGCGATCTTTAATTGCACTGCCTGAAAATCGATGATTACTTTTCCAAATTGTTTTCTTTCCTGTACATATTCAATGACATCCCGCAAGGATCCTGATGCCTGGGCCAATGCCATTGTCGCATTGCCACAGCGCTCAAGGTCGAAGGCTTCCATAAGTTTTTTAAACCCACCTGCGGGTACGATAATATTATCTAAAGGGACGCTAACATTATCAAAGAAAATATCAGAAGAGGGCACACCACGAAAACCCATCAATGATTCCGGTTTACCAAAACTTAAGCCCTCGGCTCCTTTTTCAACTAACACCGCACCAATACCTTTTGCTCCGGGGTCATCGGAGAGCCTGCAGTAGACGACGTAGCCATCGGCATGACCACCACCGGAGCACCAGCGTTTGGTTCCGTTAATGATGACGGTGTCGTCGTTTATTACACCACGGGTGGAAAGATCGGTGAGAGCCGAGCCAGCATGAGGTTCTGACATTGCTACTGCCACTAACATGTCTCCACTACAGACAGCGGGAACAATTCGTTTTTTAAGAGTTTCCGAGCCAAATTTTTCTATGGCGCGAACCGGGCCAACTGATGATTCGAAAATAGGAAAGGCAATTGCCGAGGAGATTTGCCCGAATTCTTCCAACACGATTAGCGCTTCAAGATTACCTAAACCCAGACCACCCAGTTCTTCCGGCACATTAATACCAAGAAAGCCCATGTCGGCATATTCCTTGACCAGTTCATGACTTGGCGGTTCTGCACTGTTTTCAATTTCTTCCGCCAGTTTCGGAAGTTTGTCACGGGCAAAGCGGCGTGCAGATTCCTGTAATTGTTTTTGATCGTCTGTGAGCTGAAAATTCATTATCTTGTATGCCTGGGTTTCGTTTTGGGTTTCTGGCTGAGCTATAAGCGCAAGCAGTATACTCTCAGCCTTGATGAAATAAAATGTTCATACTTTTTTACGCATCACCCTGCTTTGTTTTCATCTACAAAAATGAAAACAGCTTGCCAGTGCGATGGAGATCCAGAATTTCAAAAAAACATTTTAGTTTGTTCATTAAAGTAAATTATTATTAAGCTTAAAGGTCGGTATGAACCCGGTAAGCAATGCGTGGAAAATGAACAATGACTTCTCCAATAACATCATTATTATGTTTCACAGCAATTTCATTTGCGGTGGCAATAACCACTTCGCCTTTGACTCCGCCGCGTTTGGAATCATCCGGCTCTACCATAACTAATTGACCTTCAGACAGACCCTGTGCATCGCAGGGATCAATATCGGCCTTAGTGGGGGAGGTAGATGCAAATGCAAGCTGATGAGCATCCTTTACATTAACCGGGTTTCGCGTTCCTTCGCCAATTGCAGCAACACGCTCTTCCCATGGTAAAAGGAAGTCGAAGTCTTTCAATAGTTCATTAACTTCCGGCATCGTTGAACGGGTAAACCACAGAACCGAGAACGCGTGTATGTCTGCGAGGGATGGGGTTTCACCCAGAAGAAAGTCGCGTCCATCCGACAAATTCTGGTTTAGTAATTGTGCATGGGCACGCAATTGTGAACGAGCATAGGGAAGATCCTCGTTGATAGTATCGAAATCTATGTGCGGGAAAAGTGCACGACGGTCAGTTTCAAACTCTTCTGACCATTGTTCATTAAGCAGGGCAATTGCCATATGCAGACCAGGCTGAAAGAAAGCATCGGACCACTTTATCATTGCCAGCAACATGTCCCGCTCACCCGTTGGAAATAATGATGGTTCAGGAATACGTGATTCCAGTTCGAGGGCAATACGCTGGTTATCAATATAAACATCAGCGCCTATTTGTAGTACCGGGGTGCCGCGATAACCACCTGTCAGAGCAACAAGATCCGGTTTTGGCATTATCATTGGCGATTCAACGGAATACCAATTAGCGCCCTTGATACCTAGCATTCGTAAGGTTTTTTGGGTAAACGGTGAGGCATCATAATGGTGGAGTATCAGGTCATTTTCGTTCATTGGCTTTATGTCTCGTCTATTGAATGTTTTAGTGAAGCTGCAGTCTGGTTATGTAATACCTTACTGTAGCTTTCCCGATCAAGTTCTGTTGCTGTGCCATGGGCTTCGGCGCATTGTACTGCCGAACGTGCACCAACCGTTTCAAACCAGCGTTTGACATTATTAAAATCGTCAAAGCTTTGTCCCTGCCATTCAATGTATTTGACCCAGGGCCAACAAGCCATATCTACAATACTGTAATCACCTGCAATATATTCTTCTTCGCCAAGTTGTTGCTCCAAAACTGCGTATAGACGATTCATCTCATTAGTGAATCGTTCAATGCCATGACTATCTCTAATTTCACAAAACTTTCGAAAATAATGTGCCTGGCCTGCCATCGGACCAAGATGAGCAACCTGCCAGAATAACCATTGTAGTGACCGATAATAATTCGAGCCTTGCTGTGGAAAGAAACGCCCCGTTTTATTTGCGAGGTATAACAATATCGCTCCGGACTCAAACAAAGTGACGGGGTCATCTGCATCGCTATTGTCAGTTAGTACGGGTATTTTGTTATTTGGACTGATTTTTAGAAATTCGGCATGAAATTGCTCACCTTTGCCGATATCGACCTGTTTGATTTGATATGGCAGTCCGCACTCTTCCAACATAATGGCGACTTTGACGCCATTGGGTGAAGGGAAGAAGTAGAGTTCTAACATTTGTTTATTTGTGTACTGAGTAAACTGGATGTATTCATAAATATATTTTTTAACGTGCCTGTTCAGTGTTAACAATTTGCCACAGAGGGCACAGAGCTCACAGAGAAAAATTTTAAAAATTAATATATGTACTTTGTTTTCTCAGTGTTCTCTGTGAACTCTGTGGCTATAAGTGCATTTAAAGCAGATATTTTATCTTAGATTCCAATCTATACAGCCTTAGTGATTCGGAATCCGGCTCTTGGAAAATGTACATTGAGTTCACCGACATCCTCCGCTTTGCGGCGAATACTCACGCGCTGTCGATTTAGATTAATCAAAACACCCTGAACAGGCACTTTGCCATAATCATCTGGTTCCACAATCACATCATCTCCAGACTGTAACTGTAAAGGGTCTTGTTCATCTACTCCTTCAGCTTCGCCTGGTATTGAAGCTTTGGCAATTGCCAGTGCTGCATCTGCCTCCAGGTCCTGTCTTTCACCATGACCAATATTATTCATACGCTGCTCCCACTCAATCATACAAGAGTATGGCTTTAGCATGTCGTTTATAGGCGGTACATTAGCGCGCAGCATCCAGATAACGAAATAAGCATTGATGTCAGC
>JABHFC010000103.1 GCA_018676275.1 Gammaproteobacteria bacterium
CGGACGCCACAATTTTATATACTTCGGGCACTACTGGAAAACCAAAAGGTTGTGTTCTTTCTAATGAGTTTTTTTTCTGTGTCGGTGACTGGTATACAAGTATTGGTGGTTATTGCACAGTTGCACCTGGTGCTGAACGCCTTATAACTCCCTTGCCTGTATTTCATACCAACGCTCTTGTTTGGTCGATGATGGCGATGATGCAGAGTGGAGGTTGTGTCATTCAACTCGATCGCTTTCACTCATCTACCTGGTGGGAAACTGTACGGGAATCCAGGGCAACAATCTTGCATTACCTTGGCGTAATGCCTGCCATGTTAATGAATCTACCCGAAACGAGTAATGATATTAATCGCCAAATTAAATTTGGCCTTGGAGGAGGGGTAGAGCCTGATCTACATGATCGTTTCGAACAGAGATTCGGCTTTCCGCTGATTGAAGGATGGGCGATGACGGAAACGGGTTCTGGCGTTTGCTTTTTAAGCCAAAAAGAACCGAGACATGTTGGTAATCGCTGTATTGGGCAGGTCACAACGGATATGGAGATAAAAATTGTTGGAGACAATGGAGATAAAGTTGAGACAGGGATGGCCGGTGAGTTACTGGTTAGACGCAAAGGCGCTAATATCAAGTATGGTTTCTTTACCGAGTATTACAAAAATCCGGAATCGACAGCAGAGGTCTGGCAGAATGATTGGTTTCATACCGGTGATGTTGTTAGTCAGAATGAGGAAGGGTCTGTGTTTTTTGTTGAACGCAAAAAAAATATAATTCGCCGAAGTGGTGAAAACATTGCTGCCGCTGAAGTCGAAACTGTACTGATAGATAATCCGCTCGTAGCGAACTGTGCAGTTACACCATTACCAGATCCTATAAGAGAGGAAGAAGTTGCGGCTTGTATAGTTTTAAATGATGAATATGTTGCTAATAAGGAAACCGCAATCGAGCTTGTTAATTATTGTCTCAAAAGACTAAGTTACTTTAAGGCTCCCGGTTATATTATATTCGTGGACACGTTGCCTGTGACCTCTACACAAAAAGTTCAAAGAAGTGAACTGCGTGAATTATGTCTTGAGTTAGCTGATTCAGATCAATGTGTTGATTGTCGAAGCTTAAAAAAGAAAAACCGTGATTGATGTGATTTAAGAAGTAATTATGAGTTTGTTAACTCAATAAATAAACGAGGACGATATACATGTATACCGGTGATACTATCTGCCACACAAGTACAATTCAGGTAAGTGTGAGGGCAAAAAGTGCATTTGATTACCTGAGTGATGGAGTTGCTCAGGGTGACTGGACTCTGGGTAGTATGGAAAGACGCCAGATTGATGATTATCTGTTTAGTGGTACATCAATTTTTAGTGGAGCAGAACTATTCATTAAGATTGATGCCGATCCATCCAGACTCATTATTTATTATCACGTTGGTCTGGATATGGATAATTTGCAGCCGCGGAATATGGTCAGGGTCATACCAGGGGCTGTGCTGGGAAAGACCGATGAAGTATGTCTTGTTACCTTGTTAACCTGGCGTAGTGATAATGTTGATGATGATAAATGGAAATTGACCTGTGTGTCGCATGAAACAGAAATGTTCATTATAAAGAATCGTCTTGAGAATATTTAGAAAATCAGTTCTCCATAAACCTTCAGTAACACTTTGATATAGGAAAAACTCATGAGCAATGAGAACAATGGCTTATTAATAGAAAGCGAAGCATATATTTCCTATGTTAAAAGGCGCAAGAAATTTATACTTAAGTTAGCACTATTTCACTTCGCTCTGGTGTTTGTTTTTGATGCTCTTGCTATTTTTGAACCGACATTGTTTGCATTACCCATGTGGCCTGGCAGTATATTCAATATCGGGTTGATTTATGCATTTGTCATAATATTTTCTGTTATCGCGTCAACATTTTACTATTCACATAGAATAAATCAGGAAGAAAGTAAATTTACAGAAAGTCTGAATCAAACTGAAAGGACGTCTTCCTGAGATGAAAATAATATTAAAATATTTTGTAACTTTATACTTTCTTTTTTTTTCAGGTTTGTCTCTTGCAGCGGAACAGGTAGATCGCCCTGTCAATATTCCTGCTGTAATAACATTTGTGCTGTTTATGGTGTTGACACTATTTATTACGACCTGGGCAGCACGTCGAACACATTCCCGAAAAGATTACTATGTGGCTGGTGGTGAAATAACAGGACTTCAAAATGGTTTTGCTATCGCGGGCGATACCATGTCTGCAGCATCCTTTTTGGGATTAGTAGGACTGGTTTATATAGTTGGCTTTGATGCTATTTATTTTATTGTCAGCCTGGTTGTGAGTTGGCTCGTAGTTTTAATATTGATCGCAGAACGGTTGAGAAACCTGGGCTCATATACATTTGCTGATGCTATATCTTTTCGTTTGTCCAGAAAACCGATAAGGATTCTGTCTGCAAGTTGCGCACTGGCAATAATGATCCCTTATTTACTTGCGCAATTGGTCGCGGCAGGAAGCCTGGTTGAAGGCTTGTTCGGCTTTAGTTATACCCAGGGAGTAATTATTGTCGGCGTATTGATGATGATTTATGTTGCTTTCGGCGGGATGATGGCGACAACCTGGGTTCAAATAGTCAAGGCCGTGCTGTTATTGGGAGGCGGAACTGCACTTGCATTAGCCGTTTTATATAATTTTAGTTTTGATGCCGGAGCAATGCTTAAGGCCGCCGCCGCTGTGCATCCCAAAGGGTCTGAACTTTTACAGCCAGGTGGATTGTATACAGATTTTATTTCTGCCCTGTCATTGAGTCTGGCGTTTATTGGTGGTACAGCGGCAATGCCCCATGTATTGATGCGATTCTTTACAGTACCAAATGCAGTCCAGGCTCGTCACTCAGCAGCAATAGCAGTAGGTCTGATTTCTTACTTTCAAATCATTGTCTTGATTATAGGTTTTGGTGCGGTTGCCTTGCTGATTAATAACCCTGAGTTTTCCACTGGTGGAACAAATGTTATCGGTGGCAGCAATCTGGTTGCAATTCATCTTGCCAAGTATGTGGCCGGTGATATTTTCATGGGTTTTATATCCGCAGTTGCTTTTGCCACTATCCTTGCTGTGGTGTCTGGTATAACACTGTCAGCTGGCGCTACTGTGTCCCATGATTTGTTTTCCAATGTTATTCGCAAGGATAAATGTAGCGAAGCGGAAGAACTGCTTATCTCCAGAATTACTGTCGTTGCGCTGGGAATACTGGGGATGTACCTGGCCATAATATTTGAAGGTCAGAATGTCGCTATTCTTGCTACATTGCCTCTGGCTATTGGTGCCAGTACAAACTTTCCCCTGTTAATTTTATCAATGTACTGGGGAGGCTTTACAACCAGGGGTGCTGTTATGGGAGGCTCGGCTGGATTAGTGCTGGTCGTTACATTAATAATTCTGGGGCCAAATGTCTGGGTGAAAGTAATGGGGTATGAAAAGGCAATTTTTCCCTACGCCTATCCAACACTATTTTCCATGAGCGTATGTTTTTTATTCGGCTGGTTTTTTTCGATTACGGATAAAAGTGCCCGGGCGATAAAAGAACGCGAAGCCTTTCCGGCGCAATTGGCACTTTCTCAATTAGGGGAAAATGTCAGTGCCCTGAAAAATTGAGAAAGGAAAACTGTTCTCAAATCATGTTTAAATTACCAGGGTCTGTTTATCTTTCAGCTTCAGGCTCAACCCGAAGGGCTGGGACTCTTTTTGCCTTCAGCTACGTTTTCAGTCGCTTATGTAGAGTAACTACACGGCACTCCTTCCGCCTTGCTGAAAACAAAAACAGCCACCAGCAGTGGCGAAAATGAAAGATAAACAGACCTTAAAAGAAACTATCACCACTGGGGGTGAGTCAAGATGAATGACAATACGGCCAATGAACAACTAAATAAGAACATTACAGTTTTTACGTTAATTGTGACAGGTGCCATGGGAGTGATGGCTTTTCAGGTGCTTCCGTCACTTGTTATAGGCATGATTACGGAACTTGAGTTTAATCAACAGCAAGTTGGCCGGGTAGCGAGTGCGCAGCTGGGCGGAATAGCGATTGGATCCTTTCTCAATTTGTGGTTAATCAAGATAATGTCCTGGCGGCGCATTGCCTATTTTGGTCTTACCTGTCTGCTCATCACTGATATTGTCAGTATGTTTGTTACTGATTATTCTGCATTTGTTTTAATCAGATTGTTATCCGGTAGTGCAGGAGGCATTTGTGTCTCATTCGGTGCCTATGCATTAGGCAGTACATTAAAAGCAGATCGCAATTTTGGTTTATTTCTTTCTGTACAGGTTATATCCGCAATCGTTGCTAATATGTTTCTGCCCGGGATAGTGCAGGCAAACGGTGTGATCAGTATTTTTATAGCATTAGTGATCCTGGAATTGCTGATATTATTTTTGCTGATACATAATATTCCAAATCTTGATGTGCAGGATCAGCAGGCAAGGGGAGTGAATAGTAGAAAGGTCTGGGTTTACTGTATTCTTCAATTGGTGGCGGTGTTGTTTTTCTTTACCGCACTCGGTGGTTTCTGGTCAAATATTGCTTCCATCGGTCTTGATGCGGGACTGAGCGAGCAACAAACCGGTAGAGCTATAAGCCTCGGATTATTTGGCGGGCTAGCAGGTGCCTTTGTTGCGGCGCATTTGAATATTCGACTTGGAAGATTATTCCCGGTTCTTCTTGCGCTAGGTTCACAGTTTGTTGCATTAGCAATTCTTTATTCAGGTTTTCAATTCACCGTGTTTATGCTCGCAGCAGGTTTGTTTATGTTTGGCTGGTATATGTTTTTTCCCTACCAGTTAGGCTTACTGGCAGCCATGGATCGTGATGGTAGACCGATGATCCTGGCTAATGCTGTTGCAGGTATAGGTTCAGGGATAGGGCCATTGATTCTGTCCTTCTACCTTGTAGACGACTTTCTTCCAGCTTATACGATAACAGCGATGTTTTTAGCTCTCGCTCTGGTTTTAACAGTTCTAATAATTCTTATCAGTAAAGCGGAGCTGAAGTCCGCCTAAGTCCGACAGACTCCTATAATAGGGGGAGTTACAATCCAGCCGTTTGCGGGGAGTAACCACCGAGGCTACGTTCCAGTACGCCGGCTACAGCGAGACTGACATGTTCCTGAAAGGCCTGCGATATGATTTGTACGCCCAGTGGGAGTCCATCCTGTTCTCCTGCAGGTACAACTGAAACTGGTACACCGGCAACAGCATAGGCATGGACATAGTTAAAGGCGGCATACTGTAAGTACTCTTCCTGAGCGACTCCGTAAGGTGGTGTCATGTGTTTCGGGGCAGGCCCCGTTGTCACAGGACAAATAACGATGTCATAGTTATCGATAAACTGTCGCATCATTGTACGAAATTCAAAAAACCGGCCCTGTAAATCAAAAAAGTTGGGTAAGGGCAAAGCATCACCAAAACCATCAAGCAAGTCCTGAAATTGTTTGTGATGACGACCATTACAGCCCTGCAGATCTTTCCATGTTCTGTCACCGCCATCGGCACCAGCCATTGAGAAAAATACCATGGTAGCTTCGCTCATATCAGGGGGAGTTACTTTCTCAACTGAGGCACCTTCTTTTTCAAGTGCCTTAACAGCATTTTCAACAGCAATACTGGTTTCCTTACTAACAGCGATGGTCCCGTCAAAATCATAATAGCCAACGCGCAGATTCTTAATATCTACATCCTGAACATTGCCGAGAGGTGCCGGCACCGCGTAGGGGTCAATCCAGTCAGGTCCGGAGATGACAGACAGGATTAATGATAAATCTTCTACATAACGCGCCATCGGACCAATACACATTAGATCCCGATATCCTGTGTCACGGGTTTCCGGCCAGCTACCAGTATCCGGAACACGACCTACGGTGGGTCGAATTCCTACTGTGCCACAATAATGACTTGGCACCCTGATTGACCCACCTCCGTCCAGACCTATACCAACCAGCGTAGCATCAGCTGCGAGCAATGCACCTTCACCCCCGGTGGAACCACCTGGCGTGTGATCAAGGTTGGCAGGATGGTTGGTGCGTCCAAAAATAGCATTGTCAGTTTCATAAGAAGAGGAGTATTCAGGGCAATTTGTTTTAGCGATCAGTATCGCGCCAGCAGCTCTTAGTCTCGCAGCGACAGTAGAATCTTTCGGCTTATAATTTTCTCTGGCAAATGAGCCACCAGTACAAACAAACCCTTCAACATCTATTGAATCTTTAATCGTAATTGGCAGTCCCAGCAAAGGTAATGTTTGCCCCTGTTGACGCTTGTCATCTGCTTCTTTGGCTTCCGCGATGGACTGTTCAGGATTTTCTGCAACTATTGCATTTAATTTATCGTTTACAGAATGAATGCGAGACAGTGTTTGCTCCACCAGTTCAACACTGGACATATCCTTCTTATTCAGTTTTTCTAGGTATTCACAGGCTGAAGGTAGTTTATCAGGAGAGGATGAATTATTCATAAGCAGCGTTTGTCTATAAATTTAGTTAAAAGGCTCAATTATGATTACGGGAAACATATACCCATAATTGCTCTATTTCTTCCGGATCAAAAATCTTACCAAAGGAGGGCATAAAGCCTTTGCCCTTGCTGACCGATTCCAAAAAACGTTCCTTCTTATCAAGCGGAAATTCTTTTAGGTTAAAACTTGAGGTGCCGGGGTTCTGCATGTTCTTACCATGGCAATTAGCACAACTTAAGTCATAAAGTTCTTCGCCATATTCATAATCTTCATCAACCCCTCCTGCCTGCACCGATACTATGCTTAGCATTATACAAACCAGACTAAATGCTTTTGAAGAAAATGATCGATATCTGGTTTGCAATTTTTGAGTTATCCGGATTTACTGAAAATTGATGTTATTTAACAAGAGCAAAAGTAAGTAGTGTTCCACCCTTTGGTACATGTTTTAGGCGTTCATCACCTGAGTATCTTGCATATAAACCACCGATGCCACTGGCAATAGTAATATACTGCGTGCCCTCGAATTGCCATGTGATCGGTTGGCCAACAATCCCAGAGCCCGTTTGAAAGGACCACAGTTGTTTACCGTCGTCTTTATCATAGGCAATAAATTCACCTGTATGTGTGCCGGTAAAAACCAGTCCGCCAGCAGTATTCATTACTGCAGAATAGTTGGGTGATAACTGCGGTACTTCCCACTTTGATTTTCCTGTAAGTGGATCGATTGCTTTTAGATAGCCTCGATAAGGTTGTGATTCATCCCAGCTAAAAGCAAACTTCACACCAAAGTAGGGTAGACCAGGACGATACTTAACCTTGCTGAACTTATAAGTCATCGCGTAATGATTGGTATTCACAAAGGCTGTATTTGACTCAGGATCATAAGCCATAGGTGACCAGTTTTTACCTCCGGTATTGGCAGGCCAGAGAGTTATTTCTTCTCCGGTTTTACGGAGTTTCTTAAATAATGCCGACTCAATTGGACGTCCGGTTTTATCAATACCATCAGCCCAGTTCACCTTTACAAATTTATTTGCATCTATGAACTCACCCGATTCTCTGTCGATAATGTAAAAGAAGCCGTTTCTGTTGGCTTGCATGATCACTTTCCTGGCATGACCATCAATTTTTAAATCGCTAATAATGAATTCGTTGTTTCCATCGTAATCAAAAGGATCGTTGGGCGAGAACTGAAAGTACCAGGCCATCTCTCCAGTTTTTGGTTTTAATGCGAGGACAGAATTGCTATAAAGATTATCACCCGGGCGAACACTTGAATTATAAGGAGCGGGATTGCCTACACCCCAGTAAAGCAAATCCAGTTCTGGATCATAGGAGCCGGTTAACCAGGTAGAACCACCCCCCAGTTTCCAGCTGTCATCGTCAGGCCAGGTTTCACTGCCAGGCTCGCCTGGTGAAGGAATTGTGTAACGTCGCCATAGACGTTTACCTGTTTCCGGATCCCAACCATCAATAAAACAACGTGCGCCATGATCAGCTCCGGATACTCCGCTTATCAAAACACCATTTGCGATAAGAGGAGCAACATTCATCGACAACCCGATCCTGTCCTCAATGTCAGCAAAAGCATCGGACTGCCAGGCCAGCTCACCACTTGTTATGTCATAGGCATAAAGCTTTCCATCCATGCTGCCTCTATATAGTTTGTTGTTATAAATAGCAGCACCGCGATTAGTAACGCCACAGCATGCATAGCGGAGGGTGTCTTTATCGTACTCTATGGTCTTTTTCCAAATCTCTTTGCCGGTGACGCCATCGATGGCTATTGTTGTATTATGTGTAACGAAATAAATTATGCCTTCATAAACGAGAGGAAAAGCCTGCTGACCACGGTCATCATCGAGACTGTAAATCCATTTTGGTGCAAGTCGTGAAATATTGCCCTTGTTAATATTCTTTAAAGGACTGTGGCGTTGTTGCTTGTAGCCCATTCCATAGACAGTTACATTTTTTGTATCATTCTCATCATTGATTAAGTCACTTTTTGTTGGCCCTTGCGCATGGGCGACAGCGACAATGAATAAAACGCTAACGCAAGACAATAATGTTTTTTTTATCATTAGAATTAAAAATTAAATTAAAATTTAGCGAAAATTATAAATAATGCAATTACGTTTCTGTTTTAAAACGTCAGAAATGGATGAGTCGCAGTGTACGGCAGTATACTTATTTTAATTCTGCCATGATGGCGTTGTAGGAGGCATCAAGATTCATATGGATTAATTTTTCCATTTC
>JABHFC010000010.1 GCA_018676275.1 Gammaproteobacteria bacterium
TACCGATCCGCATAGTTATAACACCATAAAGAATGAATACCCTGATCTTGGAAAAGTTGCGAAGATCAATCACTACACATCGGTACTTGTGGAGTTATTAAAAACGCAAAAGCTACAGGTACGCAAACCTCTTAATCTAAAAGTGACCTTCCATGATCCATGCCATCTAGGTCGTTTAAACGGTGGTTATGATGCTCCCAGAGAACTACTAAAACTAATCGGTTGTGAATTATTGGAAATGCCACGCTCCCGTGAAAACTCATTCTGTTGCGGTGCTGGCGGAGGTCGTATCTGGATACCTGATAAACCGGGTGCAGAAAAGCCTTCAGAGAATCGTATTCGTGAGGCTGTGGCGCTGGAACACGCACAGATTTTTGTAACTTGTTGCCCTAAGGATTTAACCATGTTTGAAGATGCCAGAAAAACCGCAAATGTAGAGAATAAAATAGAGGTACGAGATATCGCCGAACTGGTCGCTGAAGCTGTAGGCTCAGGTGTCATTAAGAAAGATGATTTTCCTGTCATTGCGGAGCAATTAACAGAAGCTATTGCGACACGGATTGCTGACGTTGTAACGGACAGGTTGGAAAAAATATTGACTGGCCAAAATCTGGTCACAAAAACAGATATATCTACTGGCGATGCATCTGCTGATGAAGCAACTCAGGTAAAGACCGGATCAGGTGCTGTGCTCGAAGAAGCTCAACAAAAGGCATTAGCAGAAGATCCAATAAAGGTACAACAGGTGGAAGTGGAACAAACTTCAGCAGATGAAAGTAGACGCGAGCAGGTTTCCTTAACGCCGGTGGATTGGAATAAACTCAATCCAGTTACAGCAGCTGAGTTTAGTCCGTATGAAATACCGGAACCTACCGGACCACGCATACTGGTTATGGTGAAACATGCGACAGTTCTGGGAGATGATTACGAATTTACTGCCGACGGATGTGATGTGAAAAGTGAGTATTTCGAGCATGTGTTGAACGAATGGGATGATGTTGCTCTGGAAGAAGCATTGCTAGCGATGGAAAAAATGGATGGAGCAGAAGTTGTTGCAGTAACTGTTGGTCCTCCTGATGCTGATATCACATTAAGAAAGGTATTAGCGAAAGGGGCAAATCGTGCAGTCCGTGTTTGGGACGAGAGTCTTGTCGGAGCAGATCCCATAAGCATTGCTCGTGCGCTTGCCGGTATAGCCAAACTGGAAAAGCCCGATCTTATTCTATGTGGCGTGCAGACCAGTGATTTTGCTCATGGCTCAACAGGCATGGCTTTGGCGAGAATCCTGGAGCTACCCCATGCATCTGTCGTTGTTGACATAGACTGGGATGGCAAGGGCATGGCGATTATTCAACGTGAGCTTGAAGGAGGGACTTTGCACAATTTTACTGTCGAAACACCGGCAGTATTTGCAGTCCAGACTGGTATCAACCAGCCACGTTACGCCACCATGCGTATGATCAAACAAGCAAAGAAAAAATCACTTGAAGTTGTGGACGGCTCGGATGTCCTGGATGGAAGTGGGGGCTATCAGGTAAGACGTATGTATGTACCGGAGCAAACCAAAGCCGAAATGTTAAGCGGGGATGCTAAGGAAATCGCAGAAAGAATTGCTGAAATTATTCATGAACACAAGGGGGGAAAGTCATGAACGATATTTTGGTAGTAGTCGAACATCTGGACGGCAAGGTGAAAGACATCACCATGGAATTAATTGGTGCAGCTGTGTCAATAAAGGAAGAAATGAGCGCGAAAGTGATAGTGCTGGTTATAGCTAATGATCCTGAAACTATTTCTCAATCTATAAAATACGAAGGGGTAGACGAAATAGTTATGGTGCCCATTGACATCGATCATTTTGATCCCTTGTTATACGAAGATATTATTATCGAAGCAGGTAAAGAGATAAATCCACGTTTGATCATGTTAGGCCATACCGTTAATGGTATGGCGTGTGCAGCAGCAGTAGCGGCGCGACTAGGCTCTGGGTTTGCCAGTGATATTTTTGATTTATGCATGGAAGACAATGAATTGATCGTTACCCGCAGTGCCTACAACAATAAAGTTAATCTGGAACTTGGCTTTGTTAACAAGGGCATTGTTACTTTGACACTTCGTGGGGCGACATTCCCTGTGCCTGTCGAAAGTTCAAGCCCTCCCATACGAACTATAAACATTGACGTGACCAAGTTAATGGGCGTGAGTGTGCATAAGAACTATGAAGAAGCTCCTCCAGCTGATATCGATATATCCAAGGCGGAGTTTATTTTGTCTGTGGGTCGCGGCATTCAGGACGAGGAAAATCTGCCTCGTTTTGCTGCACTGGCAGAAAATCTGGGTGCAACTTTCGGATGCTCACGTCCAATTGTCGATTCCGGTTGGCTACCGAAGGCACACCAGGTAGGACAGTCTGGAAAGACTGCATCGGATTGCAAATTATATTTCGCACTCGGAATATCCGGTGCAGTTCAACACCAGCATGGTATGAAGCACGTAGAAACAATCATTGCAGTCAATACTGATCCCGATGCGCCGATATTCAATGTGGCCACTTATGGTGCGTGTCTGGATATATTTGAACTAGCCGATGCGCTTGAAGCGGGACAGGCATAACTAAACAACACTATAGATTCAACTTGATAACTGAAAAGAGGATTAGACATGACGATTACAAGAAATACGATACTGGCTTCCAGACATAAAGAATTGGGTTCGGAACTCGAGGAATGGAATAACATGGGTATGCCCTGGACCTATGATCAGGATGTTAACCTTGAACATCAGGCAATTAGAAACAAGGCATGTCTTTTTGATCTTTCCGGGTTAAAAAAAGTGCGGGTCAGTGGTCCTGATGCACTGCAAGTCCTGGATCATGTTTGTACCAGAGACCTGACTCTTATCTATCCGGGTAAATCTGTTTATGCGCTTTTGTTAGATGAAAATGGTGGCATCACAGATGACTGTATCATGTTTCATATCATGCCTAATTGCTGGATGATGGTACATGGAGGTGGCACCGCCATGGAACAGTTAGGTAAATCTGCAGAAAATAAAGCTGTTCAAATCTCATTTGACGATGATCTACATAACCTTTCGCTACAAGGTCCGGCTGCGGTTGAATTTCTTGATCAACACACACCCTATGACATGAATTCATTAAAGTATTTTCATCATACACAGACGACACTATTTGGACACGGTTGCATGATTTCACGTACAGGTTATTCAGGTGAACGAGGCTACGAAATTTTTGCCAAAGCTGACGATATTGTGCCTTTATGGGATTCAATCCGGGAGCAGGGCAAGAGTGTTGGCATTATTCCTGGCAGCGTTACCTGCATTGATATGGTCAGAGTGGAAGCTGGCTTGTTCTTCTATCCTTACGATATGAGTGAAAATGATACACCCTGGGAAGTAGGTCTGGGTTTTTGCGTATCGAAGAAAAAACAAGGGGACTATCGTGGTAAGAGCGCTTGTATGTCTGCTATGGGCAAGGAAACGACAACAACGGTTGGTGTAATGATTGATGGAGATACCGCTGCTGAATTTGAAGCAGATGTGACGGTTGATGGAAATAAAATTGGTCATGTTACCGGTGCCTGCTACTCGACAGTGATGGAGGCGTCTATTTGCATGGCACGTGTAGATAAAAAATATGCTGAGACAGGACAAAAACTGGCAATTAAATCAGGTGATGAGGATCTAATCGGTACTGTCGCCACTATGCCATTATTTGATCCGGATAAAATGAAACGCTCTGCAGTTTAGTGCATTTTGAGGCAAGTCAACTTGCCTCACTTATGCCATTTTTAAGCATGTTTAATTGAAAATCCGTCATATGACGGATACAATACAGGCTTGCAAATCTTTATTTTTCTGCAGGATTAAGGAGTGTCGTTTATAGATACGGCATTCTAAAGGAGCGCGTTCTGTAGCATTTGCTAATCATTTCTATTGAAGCAGGAGGAATTTGAAAATGAGTCGAGATCCCAAACACGATATATTATTTGAGCCTATTAAAATCGGCCCAAAGACCATGAAAAACAGGTTTTATCAGGTGCCTCACTGTATTGGTTCAGGATCGGAAAAGCCAGGTGCACAGGCAGGTCATCGAGGAATAAAGGCCGAAGGTGGTTGGGGTGGAATCAGCACCGAATATTGTTCCATAGCGACTGAAGCTGATGATAATCATCGTGTCTCTGCCCGAATATGGGATGAGGGTGATGTAATAAATCTCCGTCATCTAACGGATACGCTTCACAAGTATGACGCTCTTGCTGCAGTCGAGCTGTATTACGGCGGGAATAACTCAGCCAATCTTGAATCGCGCGCTATCCCTATGAGCTCCATGGGAATGCCCGGTGAGTTCGAGTACATGGTATATGCTCACCAGATGGATGAAGACGATATCAAGGCGCTCATCCAGAAATATGTTGTTGCCGCCAAACGTTCCGTAGAGGCGGGTTTTGATATTCTTTATCTATACGGTGGTCACAATTTTCTGGGTATGCAGTTTCTCAATCCTGCACTCAATTTGCGCACAGATAAATACGGTGGTTCCTTAGGAAATCGGGCGCGCTTTTGGCTGGAAACTTTAGAGGCACTGAAAAAAGCAGTCGGCGATGAAGCAGCTATAGCGACACGCTTTTCAGTTGATTCCTTGCTTGGACCCGATGGATTCCAGCGTGACGATGCTCTTTCCACATTGGAAATGATTTCAAAAGGTGGGTTGTTTGATGTCTGTGACGTGCACTTAGGTACAGCTGCCGAGTGGGGCGAAAATGCAGCACCCTCAAGATTTTATAAAGCTGGACATGAGCGTCCATGGACCAACGATATTAAGAGCGTTATTAATGTTCCATTGATTGGTGTCAGTCGAGAAACCAGCCCGGATGATATGGCTGCTCATTTGCATGAGGGTCGTCTGGATATCATTGGTGCTGCACGTCCATCTATTGCTGATCCGTTTTTACCTAAGAAGATTGAGGAAGGCAGGTACGAGGATATTCGAGAGTGTATCGGTTGTAACATTTGTATCTCGCGCTGGGAGATTGGTGGCCCACCCATGATCTGTACGCAAAACGCCACTGCCATGGAAGAGTATCGTCGTGGTTGGCATCCGGAAAAATATGAAAAGACGAAGGATCCTTGTTCCGTATTAGTAGTGGGAGCGGGGCCAGCTGGTATGGAATGCGCACGAGTATTGGGAGAACGTGGCTACGATGTGCATTTACGTGAGGCTGATAACGAGCTGGGAGGTCGCTTACGCAAGATTGTGAAATACCCTGGTTTAAGTGAATGGGGCAGGTTGGTAACCTACCGTCAATTACAACTGGATAAACTGAAAAATGTGGAAGTTCATCTGGGCGTTGGCAAGATGAGCGCAGACGAGGTTATTGAGTACGGAGCCGATAAGGTTGTGTTAGCAACAGGTTCACATTGGGCAGGAAATGGCAGTAGTTGTTTTAGTTACGCGCCAGTCTCTGGAATTGACGCCTCGCAATCAAATATCTGTACGCCAGAGCAAATATTAATGGAAGGTAAAGAAGTTGGTGACCGGGTCATCATACTTGATGCAGATGGTTACTTTAGTGCCGTTTCGACAGCAGAATACCTGGCTGATCAGGGAAAGCAGGTTACAATCTTGACAGCATTTCATAGCGTAGCGCCTTACACAGAGTTAACGCTTGAGTCACCTAATCTTCATCGCATGATGCACGAAAAAAATATCCAGAAAAAGACTTTGCATTGGGTTGAGAAAGTTGAAAAAGGAGTATTAACTACATTTTATACCTATCGAGATGGTTACAAACGAGCGGCCGGACCTTCAGAAATTGGACAAATACCTCGTCATGCAAGTTCGGAAGTTACCGAAATGGAGTTTGATACGCTGGTGCTTTGCACCGCTAGACAGGCGAACGATAGTCTTTACAAAGAAGTTAAAGCACTTAACAGTAAGTGGGAAGAAAATGAAATTCAGGGTGTTTATCAAGCAGGTGATTGTTATGCACCGCAAATAATTGCCCAGGCAATTTTTGAAGGACACCGAATAGCACGTGAATTCGAATCCTCTGACCCACGCTGGGCTCAACCGTGGATACGGGAGCGGCAGATATGGGGTGCGGAGACTTATCCAAAGATTTCTGATAGAGAGGTCAACGGTTAGAGTCGCTGGATAAATCTTGAATAGTGTTGCAGGTTAACAATAAAGCGAGGTAAGACTTATGGTTAATGTAGGCTGTGTTTTATATAAAAAAGGTGATGCGTCCGGAACACTAAACGCTACTTGGTGTCATCCATATTTCGGCGAAGGTGTAATCGGTACTGGCTTAGCGACCGGAGGTCCCGAAGAAGGCTATGCAGGTCAGTATGAAATTCGTTACCTCGATCATAAGGGCGTGGAAATTGCTGTATTTGATCTGGATATTAAAAAGGTCGGCGATTACTACGAGATTTTGTGGATAATTAACGAAGAGGTGCTCGCCACTGGCATTGGTTTAGAACAAACAGACGGTCTGGTTGCTGGCTGGCGCGAAGTGAATGACAGGCCAGAGAAATAATTTAGTAAATTGTGAGTTGAATCAAACTTTCTTACTCAGTTAAAGAGAGAGCATGTTCATGGCAAATTTCTAAATCAGTCTGCAAACAGCGCTTAAGATAGTTCTGTAGGGTAAAAAACTCTTCTGATTCGGTAATAAGAAGTTGAAACGTTATGCATTGTTGAAAGAGCTACAATTGCCCCATAACAGAATTTTCATTCTATTATGGGTTTAACATTAATAATGGGGATTGGTATGAGAAAACGTTTTGGCAGCAAAATTGTACTCCTTGGATTGCTTTTATTTTGGGCATTAAACTCCAGCGCTGGGGAAACCAAAGCAAGACTTTACGACCGAATTGGGGGCTATGATGCAATTTCTCACTTTTCAAATGGTCTTATAGATGGATTTTATAGTGATTCTAGATTGTCCAGGTTTACCGAGGGAGTTACACCGCCAATTGAAGTTGTTGAACGAGACAAACAGCTCACAACTGAATATTTATGTAAAATCGCAGGAGGGCCGTGTTTCTATATTGGAAAGGACATGCACACAACACATAAAGATATGAAAATCACAAAGGAAGAATGGGCCGCCCTGATGGATCATGCAATTAGGCTTGCAAGCGTTTGGAATATTGAACCTGCGGACAAAGAAGAATTTCTAAAATTATTCGATAATATTAAACTAACAATTGAAGTTCAAAATCCGTCTTGAAGTCCTCGCTATACTAGTTACCTTTAACAGGTATTAGTTGGTATTTCCGTTCGTGTAGTCCGGAAAACATATATCTCTGAATTTTTTATTTGATTGCTTTTGTCTTTGTTTCATTAATCCGAAATAGAAAAATATTTATATAAAAAGCCCAAATGCTAACCCACAACACTACCCACAACAGCGGGATGTTTTTGTAATCAGATTGTCTCGGAAGATTTGTAAGTCGTTGAAAAAATTGGTGCCCTGAACAGGAGTCGAACCTGTGACCTACCGCTTAGGAGGCGGTCGCTCTATCCAACTGAGCTACCAGGGCAATTTGATTTCTATTGGTGATATTAACCCATTGTATATTAGGGACACAGCATTTATCTCATTTCAATCAGTAACAAAATGCTTCCTGAGATAGACGCTATTCGAGATGTTTATCAACTCTTCAATTTAATCTGAGCAGCCTGACCTGCGACAATTGGTCACATGGTAATCCATTGAAATCCCGCTAGAATATTGGATTCATCAAGCAACACAGGAACGAATTAAATGCGCGGTACAGCAACAGTTTTTTTTATTGGTCTGCTTACAATTACACAATCGGTCAATGCAGGTCATGGAGACATGGAAGAGTTATTGGTAAGTGCAAAGAAAGATACTCGTGAATTCGCACTGGGTGATACCGTGGATATTGGTGCTGACTCGGGGCAGCTATTGCGCAAGGTGCCTGGAGCAAATCTGAACAGTAATGGCCCGCTAACAGGAATAGCCCAGTACCGCGGTATGTACGGTAGTCGAATCAGTACCCACGTTGATGGCTCCGTGTTGAGTTCAGGAGGACCGAACTGGATGGATCCCCCGCTCTCATATGCACCTGCGGCCATGCTGGAATCACTGGTTGTTTACCGTGGAATTGCCCCGGTAAGTGCTGGTCAGGAAACTATCGGTGGAGTCATTAATGCGACAACCTGGAGTGGTGATTTTACTGATGGTGAGCTGGAGATAAGTGGTCGCATGCGTGGCGGCGCGCAATCGGTTAGGGATGCCTATCTGTTTAGTGGTGGAGTGGTTGTTGCCAATGATAAACATCGCCTGAAAGTTTCCGGTTTTTCAGAAGCAGGCGATGATGCGAAGTTCGACGATGGGAAAATACTGCCTACCGAGTACGAAAGACAACGTTTTGATATAGGTTATGGGTTTAGGCACAAGGAGCATACCCTGCAATTTGATTATGGTCGGAATGATACCGGGGATAGTGGAACGCCCGCCTTGCCAATGGATATCCAGTATATCGATTCAGACCTGTTCCGGGCCCGCTACAATTTCCACGGTGATCAGTACGAAGTAAATGCCAAGGTGTACTACAGCGATATTGGCCACGGCATGACCAATTTTGAATTGCGTCAAGCACCGCCAAACGGTGCTATGTGGCGCAGGAACATTGCTGAGGGAGAGAATATCGGTTTTTCCCTTGTTGCTGATACACGGGGGTGGAAATTTGGTGTCGACGGACATCGTGAAGAACATGAATCAAACATTGATAACCCCAACAATGCGATGTTCTTTGTTGAAAATTTCAACAAGGCAGAACGTCAGGTGATCGGCATTTTTGCCGAACGCCAACAGAGCCTGGCAGACGACTGGTTACTTGAATTAGGGCTGCGTTATAACAATGTATCGATGGATGCCGATGTCGTAAATGGCACACCTGCCATGATGATGCCCCCGGCAGCGATGTTACGTGACAATTTCAATGCTGCAGACCGCTCTTCCACTGATCACAATATCGATTGGGTTGCCAAAGTCTATTACCAGGCATCTTCGGCAATGCGTTTATACGGGGGACTGTCAAGGAAAAGCCGTTCACCATCCTACCAGGAAAAATACCTGTGGTTACCGTTGGAAGCGACGGCGGGACTTGCCGATATGCGTACCTACACTGGCAACCTGGATCTTGAAGAGGAAGTTGCACACGAAGTCGAACTCGGTTTCGACTGGAGTCAAAATGGATTAAGTTTTTCCCCTCGTATTTATTACCGTGATATTAATGATTATATACAGGGAACAGTTTCCACTAACATGCCTGCCATTATGTTCGTCAATATGATGAACATAATGAATGGAACAAGTAATGCTGTACCACTTGAATTTAATAATGTTGACGCCACGATTTACGGTTTTGATGCTGATTGGCGCTATAACATTAACGATCAGTGGTCAATGGATGGCGTGCTTAGTTATGTACGCGGTGAACGTGACGATATAAACGACAACCTCTATCGTATTTCACCTTTGAACGCACTGATCGCACTGAATTACAACTCAGGCAAATGGGGTGCAACAGTTGAAACCCGACTTTACGACAGTCAAAACAAGGTTTCTGCGAGCAACACTGAAAAAACGACTGACTCTTATGCCTTGCTGAACCTGAAAGCTTATTGGAATGTCAGTAATTCTATAAAACTGGGTTTGAGTGTAGAAAATATTACCGACGAAGATTATAGCGACCACCTTGGAGGGTATAACAGGGTAAGAGGAAACCCTGATATTGCAGTGGGCAGCAGACTTCCCGGTTATGGTCGTAACTTTTCCGCCCGCGTTGACTATCATTGGTAGCTCGGTAGCAGTTAAATAATAAGCCTGTCTCTTTAAAGTAGATCGGGTCGAGAATCTCCATTCTCGACCTGCAAGCTACTAAAGTCATATTTATTCTTCATTGGGTCATCTCGTCTTTCTCATTCCGAACCGGCATTGACGGGCTCCCTGCCGTATTATATTGTGAGTTCGCAATTGCCACTACGACATTCAAACCGGAGCGAGTTGATTAATGACTAAGCATTTAAAGATGTATCGCAATTCTAATAACCCTCGTTTCCAGCCCGTTGTATTTAAATCTGCTCTCATAGTCATGATGACTTTATCTGTCAGCATGTCTTCATGGGCTGCGAACACTAATGATGGAGTTTATTCAAGTGCGCAGGCACGTCGTGGTGAACAGGTATATCAAAGAGAATGCGCATCCTGTCATGCTAATAGTTTGCGCGGCAGTGAAGGTGGAACTTCATTACTTGGCGGTGCCTTCCTTAATAAATGGAATGATCGACCTTTGAACGAATTATTTGATTATATTCGCGCCAGCATGCCACCAATCAAGCCGGGCAAACTATCTGCAAAAAGCTACGGGCGAGTATTGGCTTATTTACTTCAGGAAAATGGTTTTGTATCAGGAGCAAAATCTTTGTCCGTGTCTTCCAGAAAATTAGCGGCTATCAACTTCGTCAAACCCACAGGTGATTCGATGATATCTGCTGCAACAAGCACTACCTCAGCAAATATACAGGCGGAGTGGCCTTATTATGGTGGTAATGCTGCAAGTCAGCGTTACTCACCACTGGATATCATTAACCGTGACAACGTTAAAAACCTGAGCATTGCCTGGCGTTGGAAAGCTGCTAATTTCGGACCACGTCCTGAATTTAACTATCGCACAACACCTTTGATGGTAGGAGGTGTGCTATACGTCACCGCAGGTATTCGTCGGGTCGTTGCCGCTATCGATGCGGTCAGTGGCGAAACACTGTGGACCTATCGTATTGATGAAGGTGAAAGGGTTAAGGTTGCACCACGTGTAAATTCCGGTCGTGGTGTTGCTTACTGGGCTGAAGGTGATGATCGACGAATATTACTAGTGACACCGGGTTATCAACTCATCGCACTTAATGCGGATACGGGTCTGCCGATTAGTTCGTTTGGTGATAATGGTCGGGTTGAATTGAAGAATGGATTAGGGCGTGAACTTGATCCGGTTACGACGCCTATTGGTTCATCTTCTCCAGCAATGATAGTTGGTGATATGGTCATAGTAGGCACAGCCTTACCCTCTGGCTTTGCTCCACCTTCTCCTGCTGGTGCGCCAGGTCATGTTCGTGGTTTCGATGTGCGCAGTGGTACCCAAAAATGGATCTTTCATACGATTCCTCATCCCGGTGAAGTAGGCTATGACAGCTGGGACGATAAGGAAGCGTGGCGTAGTGCCGGTAATGTCGCAACATGGACGACCATGTCTGCTGATCTGGAACTTGGTTATGTGTATTTACCATTGGAAGCAGCAACAGGCGATCACTATGGTGGTCATCGTCATGGGGATAATCTTTTCTCGCAAAGCCTGGTTTGTCTTGATGCCAAAACAGGCAAGTATGTTTGGCATTATCAAACTGTTCATCACGGTATATGGGATTACGATTTACCTGCAGCGCCAATCTTGTTGGATATAAATGTTCAGGGTCGAAAGATCCCCGCAATCGCTCAGGTTACCAAGCAGGCTTTCACCTTTGTCTTTGATAGACGTAATGGCAAGCCTGTCTGGCCAATTGAGGAAAAACCGGTACCTCAGACTGATGTTCCCGGAGAACTTACCGCAGCGACTCAACCTTTTCCCAGCAAACCCGCACCCTTTGATCGGCAGGGGGTATCTGAAGATGATCTGATTGATTTTACTCCCGAGTTACGTGCCGAGGCTGTTAAAATTTTGGCTGATTACCGAAGCGGACCTTTATATACGCCACCATCTGTGGTTAAAGAAAATGGTAACAAGGGCACGTTGATCTTACCGTTCCAGGGTGGTGGTGCTAATTGGCCTGGCGCTGTGGTAGATCCTGAAACAGGCGTACTTTATGTCGGTTCATCTACGATGCTTGGCGTTATGCGCTTGTCATCAGATCCGACGATATCAAGCATGAAACACATTGCTGTTGGTGAGCCTATGTTTACCAAGGGTCCGCAAAAACTTCCGATGATAAAGCCACCCTGGGGAAGAATTACTGCTATTGATCTTAATAGCGGCGAACATCTTTGGATGAAGGCAAATGGTGAAGCCCATGAATACATACGAAACCACCCGGCATTGAAAGGTATTAAATTAGGACGTACGGGGCGCCCTGATCGTTCCGGTTTGCTGGTAACAAAAACGTTATTGTTTGCCGGCGAAGGTGGAGGTCAATACGCAACGATCAACGGCGGTGGACCAATGTTTCGTGCTCATGATAAAGCCACAGGTGAGATAATTTCCGAATTTAAATTACCTGCTAACCAAACAGGCTTGCCAATGAGCTATGCAATCGATGACAGACAATACATAGTCGTAGCAGTTGGTGGTCCGGATCATCCTGCAGAGCTGGTTGCGTTGACTTTATCGGAGTAAAGAAAAAATCGTAGGTGCAGATGTAATAAACTCAACGACTGTGTTGAGCAACATATTCATCTAGCAAATTACGTATCATTTTCTGATATTGCGTGTCATGCTTTTTTGCTTCACGTTTAAAAAAATCAATACTGCTTTGACTTAAGGCAATCGTGACTTTGGTGTTGTCTTCTTTAAATACCAATTCTTCTGGTGGAGGTAGAAAGTCTTTTACCCTCACTAATTCGCCAATCGGCTCATCACCGGGTGGTAGGTCACTATATTCGATTTTCTTTTTCATAAATTTTCTTACCTCGACGCCAGGCACCTGCACCAATTATTCTGATTCTGTTTTCGCGATGAGTAAATCTGATAGTCAAAATGATCTCTTCTACTTTGCCAATACAGAAGAATCTATCTTCATCGAGACTATGGCTAGCATCGCGAACGATAATTTTATGAGGATCTTCAAAAACATACTGAGCCTCACTAAAAGAAACACCATGTTTCAATTGGTTCTGGATATCCTTTTCTAAATCCCACTCAAAACTCTCCATGTTCATCGGGAGATTATGAAGTTAAGCAATATAAAAAGCAATATAAAAGTATTGCAATAAATTCTTGTTAACTTACTGTTATTAAAGGGGTTAGCTAAATAATAGAGTGGAAGAAGTAGGCAGCCAACCCACGGGGTAGAGCACTTTTAAGGAATTATTAACTATTAAGAAACTAATTAATCGTAATTCCGTTTTTTTCAGTGCCCTGGCAATCTTCTTACTGCGCTTTGCCAGAGTATTTATATCGCCAAAGTTTGGGACATCGCCGTCTTCCAGTCTTTGTACCCCAAGGGCAGGCTTCGCGCTTCCCAGTTTTCCAATTCCATGTCGAGGTACTCCATTAGTTTTTTCGGACAGCCGTAGCAGTCGTCAACACAAATGTCGGCGACTGACATATCGAAGGGAACAGCTGATCTGACCTGTTGAACCAGGTCATGCATGGCACCGCGGGTATTTGGTTTGCGTTTAGTTTTGTTTTTAACCATGCAACATTTCGTATTTTTCCATTAACTCTTCTTCAGTTTCTTCCCAATCCGGGTTAGGGATGATACAAGCGCTGGGACATTCTGCTATGCACTGTGGTTCATCGTGGGCACCGATACATTCAGTACATTTCATCGGATCGATAACAAAGGGTTCGCCTTTTGTTATCGCTTCGTTTGGACAAGGTTCCACGCATGCGTCGCATAAAGTACAGTCTTCAGTAATAATTAATGCCATTGTATATACCTCCTCTTATGAAGCTTTAGCGAGTTTGTCTAACTCAGCTAGTTTCTGATATCTAAACGCACCCCAGAGGGCTGCACCAATTGCACCTGCATAAATTGAATCAGGTGATGACTTTGCTTCCAGTTCAACTTTCTCTTTTTCCATTTCTTCTCTTAATGCTGCAAGCAAACCTGTATCCAGAGCAAGACCACCCGTCGCCATAACAACACCTTCAGTAGCTTTAATAGATTTAAGTAATTTCGCCAGCCGACCCGCCATGGAAAGATGTATTCCTTTCAGAATGTTCGATGTGCTGATACCTCGAGATACCATATTGATAACATCTGTTTCCGCCAGTACTGCACAAATGCTACTAACGATTTCCGGATCATCTGCCTGTTGTGAAAGTTCGCCTACTTCATCCTGGGAAATACCAAGATAGCGAGCAATGTTCTCAAGGAATTGTCCGGAACCGGATGCGCATTGGCTTGTCATTTTATAACTCAGCACCTTGCCACGTTCATCTGTACGAATGGCTCGACCATGTAGAGCGCCAATGTCCAGTACCGCACGGGTATCGGGGTCCAGGTAAATAGCACCACGCGCATGAGTTGTCATCGAATAGAAATGACCGGTGCTATAAGTAATACTTTCACCTTCACCAGTTGTCGCCAGGTAATGCACATCTTCCGGGGTCATTCCGGATTCTTTTAATACTTCTTCATAAGCACTTTTGGTTAACTCGTAGGGGTCTCGTTGTCGAATGCGCTCAGTGCGCTTATTAATCCATTCGGTTTTATCACCGTCTGATTTAAACAGTGCTACCTTTACCGCACCTGTACCAATATCAATACCTGCTGTCGTTATCATCTCAGTTCTCCATTACAGCTCTGTAAGCAAATGTTGATGCGCCGAGGGCGCCGGTATAAATTGAATCCGGGTCAATATTAATAGTCATGTCACCGTAGTTTTCATCAATTAATTTTCTTAATTCTTTTACAGCGGCTTCATTTTTTGCCACACCACCGGTAAAGGTAAACTCATCACTAATACCACCGGAGCGTGCGATGATGGACATGGCCCTGAGAATAATCGAACGATGTAAACCAGCAAGAATATCGGATCGCTCTTCACCCATGGCAAGTCGGTCACGTAATTCTGCACCGGCAAAGACAGTACAGGTAGAGTTTATCTTGACGCTTTTTGTAGACTTCATCGCCAATGGTCCCAGTTCATGCAGACCCATTTTCATTTCGTCAGCGATGTACCCCAGATAGCGACCGCAACCTGCCGCGCAGCGATCATTCATCTGGAAGTTTTGCACAATGCCAGCCGGGTCTACCTGGATGGCCTTGGTATCCTGACCACCAATATCAAGTACCGTACGGGTACCTTCAAACATGACGTGTGCACCGAGACCGTGGCAAAGTATTTCAGAGCGAATGTGCTCTTTGGAAAAGGGCAGGCGGACACGACCATAGCCGGTGCCTATGACATAAGTCTCTTCCATTTCCATATCGAGTGCATTGTTTACCGGTCCATCAAAATCAACATCTGCGAGATCGGTATTTTTCTTCTCTTCCAGTAAACGTTGTAATCCGCGAAGAAACTTACCCTTAAGATCACCACCGGGCGGCCGGTTCTCCACTTCAATGATGGCCTTGTCATAAAGATTGATTAGCAGGTCGTAGTTAACACCGGCCTGTTTGGCAACATCTTCAGCAATGGAAAGGTACTTGGAGCCAGCTATATCGCGGAAGAAATCAGACTTACGTTTTACTCCAGGGGCATAAAGAGCACCAGCTTCCTCTTGTACGCGTCTGAAGACTTCTTCCAGTGCTTCCTTGATATCTGACTCCGCACTCTTGTAACGATCTCCCTTTATGTTCGCCCGACAGGTTTGTTCCAAATCAGTAAGTTGTTCGAGAAATTGCTCATAGCGAAAATTACGTTCCAACTCACTCAGGAACACATCAATCTTTCCGTCTGCGTCATTGCTACTTTTATCGAGTTCACGTCGCAACAAGGTAAAGCGTGCATCAATCATCGCTTCCTGCTTTGAAACCGCCGCTGCTGTGTCGTAATTCGAACGTGAATTGGTGATCCCTCGTCCCAGGATATCCTGGTTTTCGTCCATCAGGATCGCCTTTGTTGTTGTTGAACCTAAATCAATACCAATAAAACATTGCATGAGGTGACTCCCTTAAGCGGCTCGTCGTTTTTGATCAATCATCTGAAAATAACTTTCCAGACGGTTTTTAACATTGGAAGCAGAAAAGTAGCGAGGATCAACCAGATCGGTTTCAACAAACGCAGCTGGTTTTCCGGTTCGTTTTTCCACTTCGCGCATCATTAGCAGTTGGCCGGCAGAAAAACTGTTACAACTCTTGATTGAGTTAATCAGCAAACCATCGGCTTCATAGTCGTTCATATATCCTTCCAGCATATTCACCCGTTCTGGCAGACTATGGTTGGTGTAACAACCCAGA
>JABHFC010000104.1 GCA_018676275.1 Gammaproteobacteria bacterium
AAAGGCTATCAAGGCCTATCCTAACTTCAAGGTAACAGCCACAACCCTACGCACAGTGAAATCAGCAACTGTTAATGACTGGGCAGCAATTTGCTGGTCTAACGGCAGCTTCTATGAATCTATTTATCGAGCTGATATGGAAATCCTCGATCGTGTTGGCGGAGGTGATAGTTTTGCTTCCGGCTTGATATACGGTTTTCTAACGACAGGTGATGCACAAAAAGCCGTTGAATACGGCGCAGCCCATGGCGCATTAGCAATGACAACTGCCGGCGACACTTCCATGGCTAGCCTCGCAGAAGTTGAGAAATTAATGGGTGGTGGAAGTGCGCGAGTAATAAGATAATGTTACTTCTCCTAAAACAGAGCGGCACCCAAATTTTCAATCTCTACTTCTGAGGACAACCCACTACAGGCGCACTGATAATTCACGATAACCTGGCTCTATGAGAAACAATCATACTAAAGCGCTCTTTGCCGCCGCCGTTTATAAACCAGATACTGGCGACAGGATGGCACTTATGAAATTCGTTGAGAAACAAAAGTCGTTGAATACTCGCGTCGGAGGAGTTCTTCAAGAAGCGCTCTTCAATTCAGAAGGTGGAATAGTTGGACTTAATGCCGTCGATGTTTTAACTAACCGTCGCATCCCTATATCGCGTCCAGTAAAGAACGATGATGAGTGCGGTCTGGATGTATCAGCTCTTACAGAGACAACCGGTATTATTCGTAACGCTATCAATGATCGTCTAGATCTGGTGGTGGTGGAGAAATTTGGTGAATTAGAGCAAAACGGTAAAGGTTTGATCGATGAGATACTTCAAACTATTGTCGAAGGTATACCTCTACTGATCTCAGTTCCCGAAGCGGCATTGCCTGTCTGGCAAGACCGGAGCGGTGGGCTTGGCAGTATCCTCCCTTTCAGCGAGGAAGCCTTCCAGCAATGGTGGGATAAGCTAGAGTAAACTATTCATCGTGGGATCAAAACTTGACTTGATGAAAATATCCTAAAGCGCATGCAGTCGCATTAAAATGTTTGCTACGCGCTCACTTTGGCCGCCGTTGCGAAGTGTTATTCCTGCTTATATACAACACCATCTTTCATAACAAACTTCACATCCTGCATCAGCACAATGTTCTGTAGCGGATCACCCTTCACTGCCACCAGGTCCGCAAGCTTACCAGGCTCAATGCTGCCAAGTTGATCCTCAATTCGAAGTAATTTAGCAGTCTCAATAGTTGCGCTTAACAAAGCTGTCATTGGTGGAATACCTGCGTTGACCATGTATTCGAACTCGCGCGCATTGATGCCGTGAGGATAAACACCTGCATCGGTGCCAAATACAATACGCAGCCCCTTTTTGTAAGCTTTATTCACAGTAATATCTATTTGTGAGCCCATGTTCTCTGATTTCGCTCTTACCTCTGCTGGCAGATCGCCCTTTTCTTTTGCTTTTTCTGTTATCCATTTCATTGCACTCATTGTGGGCACATAGGCAGTATTATATTTCTTCATTGCCTTAAGTGCGTCATCATCCATATAGGTTCCATGCTCAATCGAATCCACCCCTGCTTTTGCTGATCGAGCAATACCAACAGGTGTATGAGCATGGGCGGCGACACTCATCCCGTATTCCTTTGCTGTTTCCACTACTGCGTCCAATTCATCCTGCATCCACTGGGAGCCGAACCCTCCGCGTCCCTGGTTAATGGAACCTCCTGTTACGTTTAATTTGATAACGTCAGCACCTTCTTTGAAACGCTGGCGTACTGCTCGCCTGGCTTCTATTGGACCATTGATAACACCTTCAACAAAATCCGGTTCCCCCATGAACTCGAGACGCAGACCATTGCTTGGATCAGCAAGGCCACCTAGAGTAGCCAGTCCTTTACCTGCAGTGTAGATACGTGGTCCGATGACATAGCCTGTCTTGATGGCATCTCGCAACGCAATGGTGACGTTATTATCCTGATCGCCCAATTCCCTTACTGTTGTAAAACCAGCCATCAGGGTATCTTTCGCATACTTTGTAGAACGAAAAGCGTAGTCTGCGGAATCCATGACAAATTTTTCCATAAAAAATGTCGGAGATAGAACAGTGCTCAAGTGTACGTGCATGTCCATCAAACCCGGCATCAGGGTGTGATCTTTAAGATCAATAATGACATCGTTCTGTCCAGCTGAGCTATAACCCTGCTCCACTTTTATGATCTTGTTCTTTTCAATGATAACGGAGACTTCAGTCAACATCTTTTTCGTGTTTACATCCAGCATATGACCAGCATGAATGATAGTTTCATTTGCACTCAAACCCGTGATGGATGAGATTAACAGGCAAGAATTCAATAATGTGATCAGAAGAAATCGGGACATACGCTTAGCTCCAATGTGAATTAATAGTTCTACTAATTTAGAGAATTTCCTGACTCATAAGGTTGACGGACTAAATTAGTAGTATTCCGCTATAGATAATTTTTACACTTCAACTATAGTAACTTCTACTCCAATAATGCAATCAATAATTATTTAATTACAAAAACACGATGCAACAAAAATCAAAAATATTCTACGGCTGGTGGGTCTTATTTGCCTGTGTCGTCGGTTTGATAGTAGGACCCGGGCAATTTGCCTTTGGTTCGCTGGGGCTTTTTATAATCCCAATGCAAGAGGAATTTGGCTGGAGTCGTTCTGAAATTAGTCTTTCAGCCACTATTTTTACAGTTGCTTTGATATTTTTTATGCCCATCGTTGGCAGATTAGTAGACAGGTTTGGCAGTAAACAGGTACTACTCCCGGGAATGCTTGTGATTGGGCTTTCACTGGTTGCTATACCACTGGTGCTTAATCAACTCTGGCACCTGTTCGTTATTTTCTTCATCATGGGTTCACTTGGTGCGGCAGCAAATGCCTTGCCATTTATGCTGGCTATTTCTTCCTGGTTTGACAAGTACCGAGGTATGGCAATTGGCTTCGCTATGGCTGGCAGTGGACTCGGTTATGCGGGAGTACCCCCCGTAATTCAGCATGTAAACAGCACCTTTGGCTGGCGCTCGGGTTATTACACGCTTGCAGCAATAATATTGTTCCTGGCAATTCCCCTTATCCTTCTACTTTTTCGTAATAAACCCGCGGACATGGGGCTGATGGCCGACGGCGTTGAAAAAAGCACTAATGCAGGAACAGATACCACAATTAAAGAAGGTGGACTCAGCCGCCATGCTGCCCTGAAAGATAGAAATTTCTGGATACTGGTTTGTATCTTTTCATTGATTGCTTTTTGTCTTTTCGGCCTGTTGATTCATATGGTGCCGATGTTGTCAGACAGGGGTATGTCATCGACTAATGCCGCCTATGCGGCCTCCCTGGTAGGCATAACAATTCTAATCGTCAGGGTACCAATCGGTTATCTAATGGATCGTATTTTCGCTCCTCGGGTTGCACAGTGTTGTTTTCTGATCTCTACCATCGGCATTGCAATGTTTGCCAGCGGTGTAAGCGGTTTCTATGCGTATATTGCTGCAGTGCTGGTGGGTTTTAGCATCGGTGCTGAAATTGATCTATTGGCCTTTTTAACCGGGCGCTATTTCGGTCTGAAAAACTATGGTGAAGTATTTGGAATGTTATTTGCCTCGATGATGCTTGGCGTATCTCTTGGACCACCAACCTTTGGTTTCTGCTTCGATATTACCGGAAACTACAGTCTTGTCTTGTACCTTAGTTGCTTCATACTAATTGTAGCCACCTTTATAGCCCAACTGCTACCCGACTACCCGGTATTCAGCAAAGAATAAAAGTCACTACTATTTGAAGTAAGGAATAATCTGCTCTCCAAACAAGCGGATGGTTTCCTTTGGATCCGGGCCTAGCGGCCCCCCAATTGACACCTGGGTTATGCCTGACTCAATTAGCAGTTCTATTTTTTTGATCGCATCCTTTGGTGAACCCACAACGGCTAGCTGCTGCATATCGGCAGTCACCAATTCCCTTGCTTTTGCGTAATTTTGTTCTTCTACTGCCTTTGCTGTTCCGGCAAAATCTTTTTGGCTCAGACCGACTGTGTTCAATGCCTCTTCATCAAGATAGTTGCCAAAATAGGCAAGAATATCCTTAAGCGAGTCTGTTTCAGTGCCTTTCCCATCTTCGCTAATAGAGAACCAGCCGCAACCACATATATCAACTTCAGAGGCATCACGACCAGCCTTTTTCACACCTTTCATGACACGTTCAACCATTAATTTTGCTGATTCTGGCGGCGTTACCATCGGTAAACTGCCATCACCTATTTCTCCACTCATTGCCAGATCATCTTCTTCGAAACCTGACACATAAATGGGAATACGTTTACGCTCGGGATCAAAACGAAGATAACACTGATCAGACCATTGAAATTCCTGGCCATTGAATTCAGCAACCTCCCCTCGCCAGACTTTCCTCATTAATTCCACGGCTTCACGAACACGTGTAACCCTGTCTTCGACATTAATGCCCATCCATTCGATCATCTTTTGGGTGTGCATTCCATAACCGATCGCGGTTCTTCCCTTATTCAAGCTATCCAGCGTCGCCATAAATGCTGCTGTTTCTCCCGGGGATACACCATAGGGTTCTGTGCCATTCGCTCCCACAATTATATTGTCTGTGTGTTCAGACAGCGCAGCAATAATCGACCAGGCGTGATACATAAATTTATCACTTGGAAACCATGCATTATCGAATCCTGCCTTGTCAGCAAGGATACCTAACTCGACAATGTCACGGGGACTGCCGAGGTGTTGAATCAAACGAACGCCAAAACGCATTATTATCTTCCTCTTATTATTATTTTTTTACCCACTGAAATATTTCTACGGTATAACCACCCGGATCTTCAACAACAAATGCCCGTATAGGTGCTTTCCCATGGTCGTATATCTCTTTTAATATCACAATCGATTGATTCGCCTTTATTTTCTCATACCATGTATCAACGTTATTAACTGTAAGGCTTAACATCACAGCACTATCTTTATTCGCCTTGTGATAAGCCGTACCACCTTCCTTTACCAGACCAACCGCAGAAGTCGCTGTCAACTTATACAGACTTACCCAGTCATCCTCGAAAGTTGCCGTCAGGCCGAGCACATCCTTATAAAATGTTCTTGGGGCTTTTAGATCTTTGTAATACAGCATTACCGTACTTTCTGATATAAGCTCATCATTCATCGTATTACTACCTTCATCATTTGAGGCAAAAACTGCCAAGGATATCAGCATAAATATTATGCCCGAGAATATATGTTTCATAGTTAATATCTCCACTTACTCGTTAATTTCAACATCCATTCGATCCGTTTGCCCAGTATCCAGCGGTGGTATTTCATCAGGGCAACTGTTCGCTTCCGTCTCCCCAGTCGTATCAATATCAGCATAGGTTGCCGTTGCATAAGACGTAAAACCCGGAATGCCATTTGCTATTTTGCTATCCACAACATGAGGGAATTCGACAAATAATGCATATGTCTGCCCTGATTTAAAACTGTTAGCTGGCACCGTCAACTCGGTAACATCGTATTTCGTATAGTCAGCTTCCTTGAACGGCAAGCCTGTGTGGTAAACTCTTTCGCCCTGACAGCTTTGAAATACAACAAAAATCATATCATCGACAATTCCGTTTTTATCTGCCTGACCATTTGAATAAGGACTCCAAGTGACTCTCAATGGCAATGCTGGATCAATGCTCTTTTGACTGGCTTTTTTACCGTCCTGATAAAAGCTGATTTCTACAGGGGCAGGAATGTCTGTTTTCCCTGACGGTCCTGATAAATTCATATTAGCACTGATATTTTTTCCTGAAGCCAGGGAAATATCAAACTGATATTCACCATTGGGGTGAGCCGCGTCGACCGCTTCAACAGTATTATAATGCCCGCCTTCATAGTAGAAGGTTTCGCCACGGTCTTCATATACAAATGCATCCGCATTACTTCCTGTTCGAGCCAATGTAGCAGATTTTATCTTGCCAGGTTCTTTACCAAATAATTCAGAGAAGAAATGGAAATTAAGTAGTTTTAAATTGCCATCCTGATCCTGTGAATAATTATTTGATTTAACCAGAACAAAAAACCATATATCTTCATTTTCCATTGACGAAGCAATTGTATTGCAAGGGATTAACGCAAAAAGAAGCAGGATTGCTGGCAACATATTATTTATTTTCATTTCAATTCCTCGTGCGCTCTATTTTTTGACAGGTCTATCGGTTTGTCCCCCGTCCATAGCCGGCATGACCTTTGGACAAGCTTTACGTGAATTATTTTTTTCACCTGAGG
>JABHFC010000105.1 GCA_018676275.1 Gammaproteobacteria bacterium
ATCGCTATGTGTGGAGGCATAATTAGCGCCCTGAGCCTGAGTCTGCCAGCTGAAACTCGCAACAAGCCAATGCAACTGGCTGGTCTTGTCTGTGCTTATAATTTTGGCCGATTGGCGAGTTATAGCATAGCCGGAGGCATAGTCGGCTACCTCGCCTACCTGTCGCCTCTCTCTACAATGTCAAATTCTGCGTATCTAATATTTCAGCTTATAGCAGCGGGATTTCTTGTCGCACTGGGTTTGCATATTGCAGGGTGGTTACCACAATTAAAAAAAGTTGAGTCTATGGGGCTCCATTTATGGAAGTACTTACAACCGATAGGAAAGCATTTCATCCCGGCGAATACTATTCCACGCTCAGTTATGATTGGAATGATCTGGGGTTGGTTACCGTGTGGATTAGTTTATTCAGTTTTACTCTGGACAATATCCAGTTCTGATCCGCTAAAGGGAGCTCTGTATATGTTCATGTTTGGTCTAGGCACAATGCCATCAATGATATTAAGCGCTTTAACGAGTAATATATTTTTGAAAGTTTCTTCCTTAAAAAAATTAAAAGTGTTCGCTGGAATAATAATTATTGTACTTGGACTGGCTTCAGTCACTATCCAATTCGGTTTTATGAACCATGCGACTGATAACGCCAGGCCCACTGAACACTCTCATCACTGAATAAAAGCCTAAATATTCCCTCTTTTTAATAAATCCTCCAGATAATCTGCTTGCCGCAACACCAGTGCGACAATGGTTAGCGTAGGGTTTTCACAGCCTACACTGGGAAACAGACTGCCATCAGAAATAAATAGATTGGAAATGTCATGAGTTTGTCCCCAGGCATTACATACACTTGTCTTCGCGTTATGTCCGATGCGTGCTGTTCCCATATTATGCGTTGCCGGGAACACATCCACCATTGTATGAATTTTACTTGCGTTAAGGGAACGATAAACATTCTTACCTTTTTCAATCGCATAAGCCTTCATTTTTGTTGTATTCGGGTGCTCCTTGTAGTGGACAATTGGCACCGGTAAACCGTAAGCGTCCTTCTGTTTCGAATGGACTGTTATTCTATTTGTCATTTCGGGCAAATCTTCCCCGTGTACCAACATTGCAGCGAGATGGTCATAGTTTTCCAGTGTACTGGCAAGATCTCGACCCCATCCACCCGGTTGTAAGAATTTGGCAAAAATCTCCGGTGTAAATGGTGCGGTAAGCATAAGAATACCTCCAGCAAAACCGCGTTCAGGATTGTGACCACTCTCATCTTTTACAATACCTGCCTGATGTGCGCCTCTATGGATATTCACAGATCCCGGCATTTCCCCGACAACGCCTGCAATAAAGTGACGCATATAGTTACGTCCTACCTGATCACTTGAGTTGGCAAGTCCGCCGGGGAAACGATTGCTGGCCGAATTCAATAATAAACGCGAGGTCTCAACGGCATTGCCTGCGACACAAACTGCTCTTAGTTTTTGTTTTTTTAACTCACCATCGCCGTTCAGGTAATGAACTTCAGAAGCTCTTCCCTGTTTATCATGTTTGATAGCCACCACCATTGATTCAGGACGCAGTTCGAAATGCCCTGTTTTTTCCGCTGCCGGCATCTCAGTGTAGAGTGTTGACCACTTTGCCTGGATAACGCAGCCACTTGTACAAAAGCCAATTTGTAAACAGGCTGCTCTACCATCACGCGCTTCAGAATTAATTGCGACGTTATTAGTATTAATTTCTGTGTAACCGACTTTGCGTGCGCCCGCTTCCAGTACCTTATAATTATTATTGCCAGGTAGTCGTGGAATGTCGTGGGTGCCCGTTACACCCATACGGTCTTCAGCCAGACTGTAATACGGTGCCAACTCCTGCAAATCCAGAGGCCAGTCTACAAGGTTAGCACCAGCTATCTCTCCATAAGTAGATCTGGCTTTAAACTCGTGTTCCTGCAAACGTGGACAGGAAGCTGTCCAGTGCATAGTCGTTCCACCAACAGTTTTACAGGTCCAAACGGGAAAGCCCGGGATTGCCTGGCCGCTAGCTACACGAGGATCTAACCAGGTAAGTTTACCAAACATTTCTGTGTCATTATTGACGATATCGGCTTGCGCCAATCTTCTTCCTGCCTCCAGACAAACTACATCAATACCTCTTTGTGCCAGTTCATTAGCCAACACTCCACCGCCTGCTCCGGAACCGATGACAACAACGACACTGTCATCTGATAAATTAAATTTTTTAGTCATTATTTTTCCAGCCAGTCAATATCGTCAAAACCACGGTGCAGATAACCTCCATGTTCAATTGAAGAGCCCTGATAGCCAATCAGTTTCCATACTTCTGGATTTCGATACAAACTTTCAATAGTGCGGTTATGTAGATAGGAAAACTCTTCACTACCCTGCAATGTTTTGAGCAAGTCCAGCTTTTTGCTCATAGCGGCGCTTAGCCAATCACCATCGGCTTTGTCATTTAATATTTTTGTTAGCTGACTAATCAGAGTTTTAAGATTTTTCTGAGTATGCATATCCGAATTAATATCTCTGACAACATCAAGATATATCGTGTCTTCAAATCTGTCATGGGGAAACAACAAACGGCTGACATCCGCGAGCAACAAGGCAGTTAATGAATCCAGATACTTTAGATTTAAATCATCCATAGCACTTGCACACAAGCTTATAGGACACATCGTTAATGCTGCCGTACTCAAAAGCAGTCGTTGCGAAAGAGCCAGAAAATCACGTCGACTAGTGTTGTTCTCGAATGCTTCGTCCGCTATTCGTTTGTTAAGCATTGTTTTCTCCGAACACTAACAAGGATTTCTTGCTGTTGATGAAATTTAATTTCGTTAAAGCAGTGGATATATCAATCACACAAATAAATACCACTGCTTATTGTTTCTATGAAAATGACTTTAGTAAGGGCGCCTGCATTTTTGCTATTTTATAGGCATGACGTTGCCAGGGTAAATCACCTGAAATTATTGTATCCATTTCCATGTTTTCCAGGATCGCCCGGTTTAGTCGGTTTTTTTCCTGAAGATAATTTTGCGCACCCATGTTGCTGAGCAAGATCTGAAACTCATCATACGCCGATTGCTTAAAAGCTTTTTTCTCACCATATTTATCAAACAAGGGGTGCTCAGGATATAAGGTCAGTGCTTCAACGTAGCCCTCAGGTATTCCTGCAAAACCTTGTCTTTTTGAGGCCAACAGAGTCGGTAGCAAATGAGTATGCGGCCCTACCAGTGTTTCCGATGGAGTTTTGGGGATCTTACTTTCAATTTCCATGCGCCCTAAGGATGAAATCACAACTCTGGCTGGGGAAGCATCAAGAATAGCCTGGGATGCAGGGTTTCCCGAATCAAATATGGGTCGTCCGCAATTTTCCCTTAATACTCTGATAAGTTCATTGTCATCGGTTCGAACACAAAACTGTAATATGGCTGAATCAACTCCCATATCAAAAATGAGTTTTCCACGAGAAGATTCCACTACTGCATTTTGATCAACACCAAGCTCTGTCAATACACTATGTTGTGGAGTTTGTGCTGCAGACTCAGGTATACAAAAGGCAACATTTTGTGACCACGATTTTATACAGGGGCTGGGTTCTTCGTATGCGAGACACTTAATCCCTTGAACATTATTGATTTGCATAGCGCCACGCGCGGTAGTAACGCGAATTTCGTCTGCGTCTGCTTCAATAGTTATTTGCTCATCTTCATCGTACATAAATTCACCGATTGCCCCGGAGATACCAATACTCCAGCTATGATCAGGTGAACGTAAATGCTCTTCAATAAAAGAGCTGATATCAAATGAGTTGATTGTGGTCTGTGTACTAGTGTGAGTGCCCATGATGCAATCTTTGGTGTTCCTCATGGGCAAGTCGTTTTCGAGCTGCAAGTAACTCCGGGTTGGTTAATCCCTTGCTGGAGGTAATTTTCTCCAGTGCTGCCAACCAGTGTTCATAATAGGTGTTACCCAAATCCGGATCACCAGCAGCGCGTGCTGCCTGAATTGAGCTACCGAGTTCTTCCGCCCATTCGTCCCATGAAAAAACACCTTGCTCATGTAAATTTACTACCAGTGCAAAAGCCTGAGCCTGCCAAGGTGCATTAAATACAGGACCGTCTTCATCAACAGGTAATTCTGGAATTTTTTCGAGATCGGGTAATGACATAAAATAATCCTAATTACTTACTAGCGGATCCATGTAATCATCGTGTAAGTCAATACATACCGAATCATTGGGATTAGCTTCATCTCCCCACAGTTCCTGTGCAGTAAATCGAACGCTGTAAACATGCTGTGGTTTTTCAGGGCCGCCATGGGCATTAGTATCAGCTAACAGAAAAACACCATGATCCTGCACTATCACACCTCTTTTACCACGGATGTAACGAGGTATTCGTGTGTGATGATAGGGATTGATATTTTTCGCTAAAATTTCCTCGCCTACCTGGAATTTTGCTTTCAAATCAGGATCCAGTTCAGCATTGGCAGGTATTGGATTTGCCATTGCGTACTGCATCATTTCTACAGGCACGGCAGGGCGATTATCGCCTCCTTCCGTGCGAATAGATTTTCCCGTTTCTATTTCCTCTTGCGTAAGAATATCTTTTTCCAGCAGGATACTTTCAAGAGTAAGCAACCATTTTTGATAATATCTGGCCTGCAGATAGATGGCGGGGTCAATATGTTCTGTGGTCCTGCGCATTTCATCAATATTACAATAACCAGCGGGCAACAGACCGAGCGTCAATGCAAGTATTTTCCTTTCCCAATCTTCATGAAACACCGGTTCATTTGGCTCTACATTGATAGGCCCGAAATTATCCATCCCACCAAGATCATGTATGCTATTCATTAATTCGTCCTCGCAAATTAATTTATTGCGTCAACCACTGATGTTCCAATCATCGAGTCACGTGTCACTAACGCGGCCAACTCATCTTCTGTTAAATTCTCGCTACCTTCCGGGCGCATCGGTAATACCAGGTATCTCAATTCAGCGTTACTATCCCAAACCCGCACTTCGACATCCTCACTCATTTCCACACCAAATTCTTTCAATATTCCTCGTGGGTCGCGTACTGCTCGGGCGCGGTAGGGAGTACTCTTGTACCATGTCGGTGGTAAACCCAGGATGGTCCATGGATAACAGGAACACAATGTACAAACCACCATGTTATGTACATCCGCTGTGTTTTCTTTGACTTCTATATGGGTACCTTCAATTCCGGCTAATCCCAATTTTGCTATTGTGCCAGAGCCGTCTTTTAATAATTGTGCTTTAAATTCCGGATCAGTCCAGGCCCGCGCAACCAGCCTGGCGCCATTATGTGGGCCCACCTTATTCTCATAATTATCAATAATAGCGTCCATTGTCGCCTGATCTACCAGACCTTTTTCAAGTAGTACCGACTCCAAAGCTTTTACACGCAGTTGAGTATCTGACAGGGGTGCTCGATGATTCTTATTAGCCATTGCTTTGCTTCCAGTTAATTGAACAATAAGAATTTATCATGCAATGCCAGTGACTACCAATGCTACTTTCTATTAAAAGCTACTGCCTAACTCCTTGAATATTAATCTGAATTATGAGGTTCAGTTTTTGACTCATCGGCATTTTCAATGACATTCCTGTCATCATCCATAAGAATTTGATGCCCTGAGCTCTCAAGGTCATCGAATTGTCCAGAACGTATTGCCCAAAACAGGAAGTAGATAATTGCGGCCACCAGCAGCAAGGAAATCGGGATTAGTAGGTAAATAATATTCATACTCTCTTTCTATCTCGATTTAATCTGCCGGAATTAATCACAACAATCAGTGAACTCAGAGACATGCCTATAGCAGCCATCCAGGGGGAAATCATACCAGTCACGGCCAGTGGTAAAGCAATCAGGTTATAGGAGATTGCCCATCCCATGTTCTGCCGGATTACATTTTTAGCAGCCCTGGCTAAATTAATTACACCTATGAGTTTATCCAGCCTGCTATTCAGTAATATTAAATCTGCATTGGCGCTTGCCAGCGCAGTACCATCGCCCATACCAATTGACACATTTGCGCTCGCCAAAACCGGAGCATCATTTACACCATCACCCACCATGGCAACAATCTCACCTTCTTTTTGCATTTTCTGGATATACATCATTTTCTGATCGGGGCTTTGGGCAGCGATTACTTTAGCCAGGTTCAAGTGTTCGGCCAGACTAGTTGTCGCCTGAAGACTATCTCCGCTTAGGACTGTCACTGTTTTGTCTTTTGCTTTGATGAAATCTAAAAGTTCCTGCGCGCCATCTCGTATGGAATCTTCCAGAATGAAAAAACAATGAATTTCAGTTTCATCCGCAAATATTACAATAGTACTGTGTGTAGCTTCGTCCATTTGCGGGATATAAGCTTTTGCAGTTAAACCAGTATGCTGTTCAATAAACTTTTCATTGCCGAGAAAATATTTTACCTCTTTAACTTCAGCTGAAATTCCGGCCGCTGGATAATTTTTTATCTGAACTGCAGACATTTTAGGACTTGAACAGCTTCTCTCTGCAAAGGCCTTGGCCAATGGATGAGAAGAATTAATCTCAATTGCTTTAGCGATAGCTAAACATTCATCTTCAGCTTTTGACGATATCGGAATAATTTTCGAAATCACCAGCTTCCCTGAGGTAAGTGTCCCCGTCTTGTCAAAAACAAAAGCCGTTACCTTGTTCAGCGCTTCAATGGAGTTAGTGTTAACCAGAATGACACCTTCTTTCATTAATCGTGTCGCCGCAGCTGCAAGCGCCACAGGTGTAGCAAGAGAAAGTGCACAAGGACAGCATACAACCAGGACTGATATTGTGATTGATACCCACATTGAGGGATTGTGAGAAATCCAGTAGACAGCTGTGAATAAAGATATGACTAAGACCGAAAAAACAAACCAGGCACTGATACGATTACTTAATGCCACAATCTCCGGTCGCGCTCTTTGGCCCTGTTCCATCAAGTTGTAAATATGCGAGCAGAGTGTATCTTTGCCCACCCTTGAAACACTCATTTGTACTGATTGATCTATATTGGTACTACCGCCAATCAACATATCTCCTTTTGACTTCAGTACCGCCGCACTTTCTCCAGTTAACAAGGCTTCGTCTACTGTCGTTTCTCCTTCAATCAAATAACCGTCAACTGGAATAACATCTCCCAGACGGATCAGGAGGACGTCATCTACCTTTAAGGAAGCTACCGACACTGTTTCTTGTTCTTGAGTCTCGTTATTTTTGAGCATTCTGGTGGCAATATTCGGGATTAATTGTCCGATTGTGTCGACATAAAGCGCAGATTGTCGACGTGCACGAAACTCAAAATAACGCCCTGTTAACAGAAAAAAGACAAACATCACAATGGAGTCATAATAAATCTGACCACTACCAGTACTTGTCGCCCAGATACTATTTACATAAGCGATAGCTATCCCAAGTGATACCGGCACGTCCATACCGGTACGGAAAAGGCGCAAATCCCGCCAGGCTCGAACGAAAAATGTTTGCGCAGAATAGAAAACTACCGGTGTGCATAGCAGCAAAGCTATCCAGGAAAGAAAAACCCTGAATCTATCTTCCATTCCCGACCAATCTCCCACATACAGGGCAATAGAAATCATCATGACCTGCATACCAAGGACTCCTGCAAGTCCAAGACGTCGTAACTGGTTTCGTTGTTCTTCATCCAGTTGTTTATGTCCCTGACTGATATCGTAAGGTCTGGCCTTGTAACCCAATGTAGCAATTGACTTAAGGATATTGCTTAGATGGCAATTTGAGTCATTCCACTGCACATAGGCACGTTGTGTAGAATAGTTAACATTGATAGTGACGACGCCTTCTAAACGGGATAAGCGAGACTCAATTAACCAGACACAGGCAGGACAAGTCATATCTGCCAGCAACAGCGAGGTAGATTTCAGGTTTCCCGTTTCAGTACTAACCAATTCTTCCTGAAAAAGGTGATCATCATAAGCAGAGAAGTCGCGTAGCTGTTCAGGCACGAGTTCATCGGGTTTGATGGCACTTTCTGTCCTGAATTTGTAATAATCTGTCAGGCCGTAATCAATAATCGCGTTAGCCACTGCCTGACAACCCGGGCAGCACATTGGTCGTTCGAGCTCATCGATTAAAACAAAAAGAGAAAGCCCTTCCGGTACAGGCTCATCACAATGAAAACAGCTTTTAGCTGTATCCGGGGTATCGTGAAAATCATTTTGTTCACTTATCATATCCAAGACTGTATCAACTGTCCCCATAAGAAACTTTGAATTTCTGGTAATTATTTAATTGCACACTAGATAATCTGGTTTCGATTATGATCACATCAGATAGCAGTCACCCTTTCTCGACTATATAGTTTGAAATTGTTTCAAAATTGATTAAGATCAATATATTGCTTTGCAACAAATGTAACAATCCCTTTAGCTTTAAAAGAGTTGAGTTTAACACTGGGGTTTAATTCCATAGATACAAAAGGTGCTTGTTTAATGACGGATTCCAATACCTATAATTACAAGGTCGTGAGGCAATTTGCCATAATGACTATCGTCTGGGGCGTAGTCGGCATGGCCGTAGGTGTATTCATCGCTGCACAATTGGCCTGGCCTGCCCTGAATTTTGACTTACCCTGGCTCAGTTTTGGTCGTTTACGCCCCTTACACACAAATGCAGTTATATTTGCCTTTGGTGGTTCCGCCTTATTCGCTACCTCATATTATGTTGTCCAACGTACCTGTCATGCACGCCTGTGCAGCGATAAACTTGCAGCTTTTACCTTCTGGGGCTGGCAGACTGTTATCGTATCAGCAGCCATTACATTACCCCTGGGAATCACCAGTTCAAAAGAATATGCCGAGCTGGAATGGCCTATCGACATTCTTATTGCAGTAGTCTGGGTAAGTTACGCCTGGGTCTTCTTTGGCACCATTCTCAAACGTAAAATAAAACATATATATGTAGCCAACTGGTTTTACGGTTCTTTCATCATAACGGTAGCAGTCTTGCATATTGTCAACAGCATGGCTCTGCCTGTCAGCTTAACCAAGTCTTACTCGGCCTATGCTGGCGTTCAGGACGCGATGATCCAGTGGTGGTACGGTCACAATGCGGTAGGGTTCTTCCTGACGGCAGGGTTTCTCGGCATGATGTATTACTTTGTGCCAAAACAGGCAAATCGCCCGGTCTATTCCTATCGGCTCTCAATTATTCATTTCTGGGCACTGGTTTTCACCTATATCTGGGCTGGACCGCACCATCTTCACTACACAGCTCTGCCTGATTGGGCACAATCATTGGGAATGACGATGTCGATTGTGTTACTGGCACCGTCCTGGGGAGGCATGATCAACGGTATGATGACCCTGTCCGGCGCCTGGCATAAATTGCGTTCTGATCCGATTCTGCGCATCATGATTGTGTCCCTGTCATTCTATGGCATGTCTACCTTTGAAGGGCCAATGATGGCCATCAAGACGGTTAACGCCCTCTCACATTATACGGACTGGACCATTGGTCATGTCCATTCTGGCGCGCTCGGATGGGTTGCGCTGATATCACTTGGTTGTCTGTACTACATGATTCCTCGTCTTTATGGCCGGGAAATTTACAGTGTCAAACTGATTGAAGTGCATTTCTGGGTTTCCACCATCGGTATCGTTCTTTATATCGCATCAATGTGGGTATCCGGCATTATGCAGGGCTTGATGTGGCGTGCAGCCAATGACGATGGCACCCTCACCTACAGCTTTGTTGAAACAGTGCAAGCCATGCACCCGTTTTACATTATCCGCTTTCTCGGTGGCGCCATGTTTTTACTTGGTACGCTGGTAATGGTTTATAACATCTGGAAAACCATTGCTGGCAGTAAACCGGTAATTGCACCCATTCCCCTACCAGCAGCAGCACATTAGGAGATCAATGCGTGTCTACTTTTCATGAAAAAATTGAAAAAAACATTGGCCTGATGATAGTACTTGTCATTCTGACAATTAGTGTCGGTGGCCTGGTGCAGATTGTACCCTTGTTTTTTATGGATTCGATGACCAAGCCGGTAGATGGATTAAAACCTTATACCGCATTACAGGTAATTGGGCGCGATGTATACGTGCGTGAAGGCTGTTATTTATGCCACTCGCAGATGATTCGTCCGTTTCGCGCCGAAACCGAGCGCTATGGACACTATTCTCTTGCCGGTGAATTTGTTTATGACCGTCCTTTTCAATGGGGCTCGAAACGCACCGGTCCTGACTTGCACCGTGTCGGTGGTCGTTACAGCGATGAATGGCATCGGGTTCACCTGAATAATCCCCGTGACGTAGTGCCGGAGTCGATAATGCCTGGCTATCCATGGTTTGAAAAAACGACTTTGGAAAATGCAATTATTCAGAAAAAAATGCGTGCACTGCGCACACTCGGTGCCCCGTATAGCGACGAAGAAATTGAACAGGCACCGGCTCAGTTGGAAGGAAAAACCGAAATGGATGCCATCATCGCCTATTTACAGGTACTGGGCACTTCAGTCAAAACGAGACGTTGAGGTAAGTATGAGCATAATATTATCCGCCTGGACAGTTGTAGTATTCGTCATGTTTATCGGAATCACCATATGGGCATGGAGCGGTAAAAATAAAAAAAACTTTGAGGACGCTGCACAAATTCCTTTCGATGATGACGATGAAATTGCTAAAGATAGTGAGGAGTTAAACAATGGCTGATTTCACCAGTGGTTTCTGGAGTTGGTATGTCGCCATCCTGAGTATTATTAGTTTTATTGGCGTGCTTTACTTCACAGTAAGAGTCGGTGGGAAAAAATTACCTCCTGGTGAGAAGGTCGAATCCATGGGTCATGTCTGGGATGAAGACCTGCATGAATTAAATAACCCGGCACCTCGCTGGTGGTATTTAATGTTCCTCTTCACCACTTTCTGGGCAATGATATACCTGTTTTTGTATCCTGGTCTGGGTAGTTATGCCGGTTACCTTGGCTGGTCACAGATCGGGCAGTATGAGGAAGAAGTACAGGCAGCCAATGAAAAGTATGGGCCTATCTTTGATAAGTTTTTAAGTTCAGACCTGGAATCACTGGCGAAAAACCCTGAAGCATTAACAGTCGGCTCTCGATTGTTTTCCACTTATTGCACTACCTGCCACGGTTCAGATGCGCGAGGCGCCCGGGGTTTTCCCAATCTTCGTGACAAGGACTGGCTTTTCGGTGGTGACCCTGAAAACATAAAGACGACTATTATGCATGGACGCCAGGGAGTGATGGCTGCGTGGGGAGCTTTAATCAGCGAAAAGGAGATTCACGACACCGCTGAATACATACGTACTCTTGGTGGACTGTCCGCAGATCCTGCTGCGATAGCATCAGGACAAAAAACTTTCACTACCTTTTGTGCAGTCTGTCACGGTGCAGACGGTAAAGGAAATATTCAGCTGGGTGCGCCGAATCTTAGCGATGATATCTGGCTTTATGGTGGCTCCAGTAAAAAGATTATTGAGTCCATCACCAATGGACGTAATGGCGTAATGCCGCCACATCAGGATTTTCTAGGTGAGGCAAAAGTCCATATACTCGCGGCCTATGTCTATAGCCTTTCTAACTAGTCTATAAAGACGATGAAAGTCTGGGATAAAGGCGGACGGATACCACGCACCCAGCGCATTATTACTGTCCTGTGGCTTTCATTTTTAATGGCTGGAATGGCAACCGGGGTTTTTTTCTCCAGCATTGACCCATTGGAATTAAGATACTGCGTAAGCTTTCCTGAAATCAGTCGTACTGGTGCCTACACTGTTGGATTTTTTCTGTTCTGGATATTAACCGCTGCATCCAGTTTGTTGGCAGTTTTCTTCACTTATCCTGCGAGTCTTGATGATGAAGAAAAACCTGAATCAAGTACTGATCTATAATTAACGGTATGAGTACAGAACCCAACAACGATTCCGCTCGCGAAAAGGAAATTGAACAGGCCTTATTTGCAAAAAGAGAGAAAATATATCCACGAGAAGTTCATGGTCTATTTGCGGCTCTGCGCATTGCTTCAGTTATTGCACTACTTGGTATTTTTTACGGTCTTCCCTGGTTTAACTGGGATGGACGTCAATCCATATTACTTGACCTGCCGGCCCGTAAATTCTATATCTTCGGACTCACCTTCTGGCCACAGGATTTTCTATACCTGACATTTCTGCTAATCATAGCCGCGATGGCTTTGTTTTTCTTCACCACTCTTGCAGGCCGTCTCTGGTGCGGGTATGCATGCCCGCAAACTGTCTGGACAGAAACATTTTTATGGATAGAACAATTAGTAGAAGGCGATCGTAGACAGCAAATGCGTCTTGATAAAACAAAATGGGATTTTAGAAAGTTTCGTATCAAGATAACCAAGCATAGTTTATGGATTATCTTTTCCCTTTTTACCGGATTTACCTTTGTTTCCTATTTTACTCCGGCAAGGGAACTGGCCGAACAAGTTTTAAATCTTAGTCTTAGCCCGTGGGAAACCTTCTGGTTGTTTTTTTACGGCTTCGCTACTTATGGTAACGCTGGCTGGATGCGCGAACAGGTATGCATTTATATGTGTCCTTATGCCCGCTTCCAGAGCGCAATGTTTGATGATGACACTTTAATAGTTTCCTATGACAAACAACGTGGCGAGCCCAAAGGTGCACGTCGCGCTAGTATTGATCATCGACGTAGTGGTCTGGGCGATTGCATAAATTGCACGCTGTGTGTTCAGGTTTGTCCAACAGGCATAGATATTCGAGATGGTTTGCAATATCAATGCATAGGATGCTCTGCCTGTATTGATGCCTGTGATGATGTGATGGACAAGATGAATTACCCAAAAGGACTTATTCGCTACACAACGCACAATGCTCTTGAGGGAAAGCCTACCCGAGTATTCAGACCGCGCATCTTGCTCTATGGTTTTATTTTGCTATCAATGTTTACAATATTCACTCACTCTGTACTCAATCGCGTCCCTCTTGGTCTGGATGTAATTCGCGACCGAAACCAGCTTTATCGCGAAACCATGGGCCTAATTGAAAACATCTACACTTTGAAAGTAATAAACATGGATGATAAAGCGCATACATATCAGCTAAGTGTTAGTGGCATAGATGGAATAAGCATAGATTCAGAGATAGACACTATTTATGTTGAAGCTGGAAACGTACAGGACTTTCCAGTTCGATTACGTGCCGATGAATCGAGCCTGCAAAAACGCAGCAACGAAATAAGTCTGTCACTTATTGCAATTGATAATAAAGAATTATCGGTAATCGAACATGCTCGTTTTCTTGGTCCGATTCCATGAATCAAATCCCGGTTCAAAAACCATGGTACATGGAAAGCTATGTCTGGCTAATAATCAGTTTTCCTCTGGCCGCTGTTATAGCAGGCATTATTACCGCTGTCCTGGCGGTAAAATCGGACTCTGGACTGGTTGTTGACGATTACTACAAGGAAGGTCTGGCTATTAACCGCAAACTTGAACGCGATCAGCTTGCAACTGAATATGAAATAACTGCAAATCTGCAATATGCAGCAGATAATGAACAAATCAGACTTATCATTGGCGCTAACAATAAATTTATCTACCCTGAAAAACTCAAAGTCAGTTTTCTTAATGCCACCAAAGCAGATGTAGATAAAGAAGAAGTATTAATTCAATCCGGCGCTAATATTTACATTGGAGCCAGACCTGATCTGGGCCAAGGTAAATGGCATGTAATAATCGAAGACAAAGACTGGCGCTTGTTAAAAGTATTAAATCTCCCTTAAACTCTTCTAAATCACCATAATTGTCGCTCTATTGTACGACCAGATCACAGTTTCATAAATAAGAGCTGTAATCATGTTGAACTAATCGCCTAATACGCATCTAATTTCAAAAATGGCTAAAGAACATCGTTTGTTCAACAGCGATTAAGAGAATTAATGATTATGATGAAAATTACGATTAGAGACTGGACGATAATTATCTTTGTATTTTTTGCAGGGCTAGCCTATATAGCGAAAGCCGAGGCAGTTGTACCTGAGAAAAATATTCAAACAATTTACGAAAAAGTTACTAATTGATGAAGAAATGGCTCCTGCTGTTTTTTACTTTATCTGGCTTTTTTCCATATGTTTTATCATCTTCCAACCTTAGTTTTGAAAGTCCGGTAAAACAAGTAGCTCTACTTGAACTTTATACATCAGAAGGATGCAGTAGCTGCCCTCCTGCCGATCGCTGGTTAGGTTCATTAGAAAACGAAGACGGGCTTTGGCAAAACTTTATTCCTATCGCATTGCATGTCGATTACTGGGATTATATTGGCTGGAAAGATCGTTTTGCTGATCCGGCCTACAGTGCAAGACAACGTCGGTACGCCAGAGAACAATCATTAGGAACTGTTTATACTCCCGGGTTTACATATAATGGTGAGGAATGGCGTAACTGGTTTGGTAAACGCAAACTTAATTTCCCTACCGGTAACATGCCCGGTGTATTAAAACTCGATCTTGACGGAAGCCAGGCAAAAATAACATTTAGTCCATCAAAAACCATGCGGCATAAGTTAAATGTTAACCTTGCACTTTTAGGTTTTGATCTTGAGACAACCGTAAGGGCCGGTGAGAACAAAGGAAAAAAACTTCCTCATAATTTCGTTGTGTTAGCAATAAATAATGCGGACCTCAAGTGGAAAGATAATCAATACATTACACACTTAAATATCCCAACGTCAGAAATAGATAGCAATCGTTATGGGATAGTTGCCTGGGTAAATGCTTCCAGCAAGCAAACGCCGTTACAAACAGTTGGAGGTTGGCTGCAGTAGGTCGTCGTTTTCCAATTCACGCCCTGCTTTTCATTAGTTAAGTACATAGCAGCTATCATTAAACAATCCTCTTAGCTACATTAGGCTTCCGGGAAAGTGATAATATGTGATAGTCGATCTTTTTACTCGTCTTAACTATTTTGAATAAAGAAAATATAATAGAACACTGGTCTTCGCGTGCAGGCTTTTTGTTTGCTGCAACGGGCGCCTCTGTGGGGATTGGTAATATCTGGAAATTCCCTTATATGACAGGCGCTAATGGTGGCAGCGCATTCATTCTTGTATACATCTTATGTATTGTTTTCGTTGCATTACCTTTGCTTATAGCTGAACTGCTTATTGGCCGAAGGGCTCAAATGGGGCCACCCAATGCTTTATTGATTAATGCAAAGCTGGACAATTGTTCTCATAACTGGATTTGGCTTGGTTGGTTATTCATGATCACTGGCTTTTTAATACTCAGTTTTTTTAGCGTAGTGTCTGGCTGGATTCTTGATTATCTATACACGGCAGTCGTCTACAGTTTCGAAAACGCTAATTCCGACTCTACCCATGCAGCTTTTGAATCGATGTTGCAGTCTCCATTGCGTATGACCCTGGCGCATTTAGTATTCATGTCTATAAATGTACTAATAGTCAGCTTTGGCCTTAAGCGAGGTATTGAACGCGTAGCCAGCACATTCATGCCTATGCTTCTTCTTTTGTTGGTGATTATGACCGCCTACAGTTTTTATGCCGGCGCACCATCAAAAGCCCTGCATTTTCTTTTTCATTTTGATCTCAGCAGTATTACAAATGAAGTAATACTTATGGCCGCGGGTCAATCATTTTTATCAATTGGTTTGTGCTCTGGAATGATGATGATTTGTGGTGCATATTTGCCAAACAATATTTCTATTCCACGCATGGCGGTAATCATCGCCTCGACGGACACTCTGGTAGCGATACTAGCTGGCCTGCTGATTTTCCCACTGGTTTTCGGCTACGGCCTACAACCGGCACAGGGACCTGGTCTGATATTCGAAACACTGCCTATCGCCTTTGCCCAAATGCCCATGGGCTATTTGTTTGGAATATCTTTTTTTCTACTTCTTTTTTTCGCTTCAGTCACTTCTTCTGTGGCATTACTGGAGCACGTGGTTTCCTGGTTTATGCATTCATATGAGTTTTCACGAATCCATGCCAGTATCATAATTGGCCTATCCGCATGGTTTCTCGGATTGATTTCAGTAGTATCATTTAATTTGCTTGCTGATCTGCATCCTTTTGCTTTTATTTCGGGTTTTGAAAATAAAAGTATTTTTGATGTATTGGACTATTTGGCAACAAATGTTTTACTTGTTGCCGGCGGATTTCTACTGGCAATCTTCGGGGGTTGGGCAATGAAAAAAGAAATTGTATTGTCAGA